>CAYYZJ010000697.1:0-7453 GCA_964475615.1 uncultured Flavitalea sp.
TAATCCCTTCCCCCCCCCCCCCCCCCCCCGCGTCCCCCCCCCCGCGTTCCGGGTTAAGCGTTCCCGGATAAATCGCAACGCTTCCACCAGATGGTTTTTAACGGTATTGCGGGAGATATGGAGATGGCTGGCGATCTCTTCATGGTTCAGACCCTGCTGGCGGCTGAGCTCATATACCAGCCTGCGTTGGGGCGAAAGGGAGATCAATGCTTCCTGCAACAGCCTGTTGTATTCGGCATCCAGGGTTTTTTCATCGATATTATTGCCTTCAGGCTGCATGATATCCTGGAGTTCCTGAAGCAGTTTCATATCATGGGCGGCCTTACGGAGATGGTTAAGCGTTTTATTGCGGGCGATGCTGAAAATATATCCTTCGATATTTTCCACCTGATCCAGTATATCGCAGCAGACCCAGAGCTTGAGAAAGATTTCCTGCGTGATCTCTTCGGCAATATAGGGCGAATGGGATATGGCAAGCACAAAACCGTAAAGCCTGTTTTTATAGTTGTCAAAAAGACATTTAAACGAATTTTCAGCAGCAAGGCTATACTTTGAACTAAGCATGGCAGAGTTTTGGTTTAGCAATCGTTACCCTAAAATACTCAATTATTATGAAATCAGTGGTAATGAAAACCCCAAAAGGCCAAATATTGCAGTTTGCGGCGGAAAAAACGGTAGAGGGAGCCCTGGTGGAAATATATTCAGCAATGCTTGTCGCCGAAGAGGTCAAGCAATTGGCGGGCCTTTAATTCTGTTTCGGCTTCATCGAGCATGGTGCTTAATTGTGCCAATTCCACACCATTCAATAAAAATCGAAGTCCATCGTAAGGGGTAGGCACAGTAATGAATTTCGTCCGGGCATGGCAGTAGTCGCGGTACTCTTCCTGTATGCGCGTTATCCATTTATGAAAACCGGAAAAATCCGCATAACAGAGATTGAGCATCACATTGCCGAATGCCAACTGAATATTACCGCAACCCTGGCAATGGATCACATAGCCTTTTACATCATCGTGATACAATGTTTGATACTGGCACATAAAAATTAATTTGGTTGCAGCATCACCGCACCTTGAGCATAGCCGGAGCCATGCTTCGATGATGCTGCAGTAAGTTGATGCTTTTTTTTGCGGCGGCCCCACCAGATATAAAATCCCGTAACCGGCAGGCTGGCTGCTATTGCACTCGCAATAAACGCAATGATCTTTCCGGCAATTCCTCCGATGGCACCGACATGGATATCATAATTCATTTCAATTAATTGCTCGCCGCGGTTTTTTTCTTTTGCATTGCGCCGGCCCAGCAATTTGCCGCTGTATTGATCGAATTGCAGTTCATCATAATCGTAATAAGTTTCCCTGCCTTTGTATCCATATATATGGAGCGTAGCCGATTTGCCTTCAGCAGGAGATACGCCAATTCGTTTTGCATCGGGAAACTGTACAAGCGCGGACTGGAAAGCAATATCCAATGGATCGGTTCCTGATCCGATATGAGCAGTATCCGATTTGAACTCCTTTATCTGCGGCGGCACAGTTGTGCCTGCAGCAGCCACATAAACCAATCCCTGGAACCATTTGAATGCCCATACCATTCCCGTGAGCGCGATCACCAGTGCAATCAGCAGACTATAAAATCCCAGCACATTGTGCAGGTCATAGTTCAGCCTTTTGAATTTCGCATTCCATTTAATGCGAAAACTTTTGTTGCGGTTGGCCTTGTTCCATCTTTTGGGCCACCAGAGCACCAGCCCGCTGATGAGCAGGATCACAAAGATCAGCGTGCTCCATCCTACAATGGGCTGTCCGTATTGCGTATTCAGCAAAAGGCTCCAGTGCAGGTATTTTACGATGGAGAAAAAATCATACTTGTAATCTATAATGCCGGTCACCTTGCCCGTATAAGGATCGACAAAAGCAGAACGGTAATGTTCAACAGCGCCGAAATACGTGAGCGCCGTATCGTTGTATTTGTACGCCATGAACTCCCAGGCCCTGTTTGGCGCTGTATAGCTGGTGATGAATTCAACCGGCTGACCGGCGCCAAGCGCCTGCTGTGCTTTTTGCTGCAATACGCTGAGCGGAAGCCTTGCTGTTTTTGCAGGCTCTACGAACATGGTTTTGCGGTAGACCGCTTCCATGATCTCTTTCTGAAAAACAAAAAGGCAGCCGGTAACGCTTATGATCAATACAACGATACCCGATCCCAGCCCAAGCCAGAGATGCAGTTGGCCGATCCAGTATTTTATAGTGCGTTTCTTCTTTCGCATGAAGCGCTGCCTGATAAATGATAAACGAAATTATCCGGCAACCCGCGATTAGCCTTGCCTTATCGGGAAAAGGATTTACGGAATGTGGAAATGTGGGAAATGTGGAAATGTGGAAATTGAAAAAGTAAAGATTGCTCCATTTCCACATTTCCACATTCCTCACATTTTCACATTTCCCACATTAACTCAAAACCCTACTCCTTTCGTCTTCGTTCTGATGCGCAAAAGATAGTTATTGGCAGTAATGTATAATGTAGAGCCATCATCGCCCCAGGCGCAGTTGGCAGTGGGCTGGCCGGTCTCGATCCTTCCCAGCAGTTTGCCTGAAGGATCGATGATCATGATCCCTCCGCCGCCGGTACTGAAGACATTCCCTTTTTTGTCGACCTTCATTCCATCGGGAGCGCCTTTCAGCCCTTGTTTATTTAATGAGGTGACATCAAAAAAAAGTTTCCCTTTTCCCAACGCGCCGTCCGATTTTACGGGGTAAGCTATAATAATGGGCTTATCTCCATTCGACTGTCCAACATATAATATCTTTTCATCGGGCGAAAAGGCCAGGCCATTGGGATGAAGTATGGTATCAATAAGCAAGGTTACCGTTCCATTCTGCGCTATCCGGTATACACCCATGAAAGGTGTTTCCCTGGATGAATCGTTATCTCCTTTCGGCAATCCATAAGCGGGATCGGTGAAATAATAATCGCCATTGGTTTTTTGAACAATGTCATTGGGACTGTTCAGCCGCTTGCCCTGGTAATTATCGGCCAGGGTTCGTTTTCCGCCGAGGGCAAAGGGCATGGCCGAAATGCGGCGGTCGCCATGCTCGCAGGCAACAAGCTGGCCTTTGTTGTTGACGATAAGCCCGTTGCTTCCCGGCTCCCGGCTGTAGGGCAACAGTCCCGTATAGCCGGAGGGCTTGAGGAATACAGAGATGCCTTCTCCTTCCTTCCACTTGAAAATGGTATTGCGCGGAATGTCGGAAAATAAAAGATATCCTCCTTCCCTCACCCATACCGGCCCTTCAGACCAGACGAATGAATCGGCGAGGATCTCGGGCTTTTCATTTTTGTCGATGAGATCGTCAAAACGGGGATCGAGGCTGACGACCTTTCCCAGTGTCTTTTGCTGGGCAAGGCAGGCTGAAGCTGCGCATAAGGCAATGACAAACGTAAAAATTTTTTTCATGACAAACATTATTGCACAAATTAGGATTTTTCTGTAGTAACTTGGGCTTCCTTCCGCACATTAAAATAATGTGCGAATTTGCAAATGGCTGATGTGCGAATGCTCATTGCAGGCAGCCACTAAAAATGTAATAGATCTTAATTCGCACATTTGTAATTAGCCATCCGCACATTAAAAACGAGCCATCATGAGCATTCATTCCACGCGCAGGGATTTTCTGAAATCGGCCACCGGCTTGTTCACGCTGGCCGCGTTCCCACTTGAATCCGGAAAGAAAATGCCGCTGCTGTCTTTTTCTACATTGGGCTGTCCCGACTGGCCTTTCGACAAGATCATTGCATTTGCCGCCGAAAACAATTACAACGGCATCGAGATGCGCGGCATATTGCGCCAGCTCGATCTTACCAAATGCCCCGAGTTCAGCAGCAGGGAAAATATTGCAGCCACAAGAAAAAAGGTGGAAGATAAAGGATTGCGTTTTGCCGATCTCGGCTCTTCCGCCGAGATGCATCATACCGATCCCGTAAAGCGGCAGCAGCAACTGGATGAAGGCAGGCGGTTTATCGACCTGGCTGCCCAGTTGAATTGTCCTTACATCCGCGTTTTTCCGAATAACCTGCCTAAGGATCAGGATCGCGAAGCCACACTGCAGCTCATTGCCAAGGGTCTGCTCGAACTGGGCGATCATGCCAAGGGAAGCGGAGTAACCGTATTGATGGAATCGCACGGGGAGCTGGTGCAAACGGCGGATTTGAAAAAAGTGATGGAGCTGGCGCGGCATCCCAATACCGGCATGATCTGGGATGTGTACAATATGTGGTCGGTGACCAGGGAATCACCCTCATCAGTATACGAAGATCTGAAGGAGTTTATTCACCACACACATATCAAGGATGCGGCAACTGTAAATGGAAAAGATGAGTATGTATTGCTGGGAAAAGGGCAGTCGCCCATTTTTGAAGCCATCGATCTGTTATGGAAAGGCGGATATCCGGGTTATTACAGTTTTGAATGGGAAAAGCTATGGCATCCTGAAATCGACGCGCCGGAAATAGCGCTTGCAGATTATCCCAGGGCAATGAAAAAACATTTTGAGCAGTAAGCATTATGGTTTTTTAAAGATCTTCCCCGCTTTGATCACCATATATACCGATCGGATATTGTCGATTGAAGCCAGCGGATCTTTATCCAGCACAAGCAGATCGGCTGCCTTGTTGATCTCGATCGTTCCATGCATGCTGTCGATGCCTATGGCTTCGGCCCCATATTTCGTGGCGGCAATGATCGCGTCTATTGTTGAAAAGCCGGCATCATCCACCAGCAATTTCATTTCATGCTGAACAAACTCTTCCTGGTCATCGTCCGTGCCGGCGCATATCTTCACCCCGGCCCTATACGCTCTTGCCGTAATCCGTTTGGCGATCTCGTAGTAATACCGGCGGCTGGTATCCTGCACTGCCCATTGCCTGTATGCAGAAAGCGTGGCATCCAGCAATACATGTTTTTCTTTCATCAGGGTGAATAATGAACTGAGATCGGGAACGGCATTATTCCAGAAACGATCATCATGGCTGTTGGTTTTCCATGATGAAGGAATGCTGTCGAGCCTGTCGTAGATGAGCAGCGGCGCGTGCGAAATGGAACTGATGCCGGCCTTCACCAGTTCGGAAGGTTTGGCCGGTTTGAGCCAGGCATGGCCCCATACAAGGATCCCCTGCTTTTTTGCTTCGGCAATGATCCCGGCAGCCAGCGATGCAGGCAGGTCGGCATATAATTTAATGCCGCTTGCTCCTGTTCCCTTTGCTTCGGCCACTGCCAGCTCCAGGTTCGTGGAATCGGATACGGCCCGCATATAAGGCATCCTGCCGGCAATGGCTCCCCTGGTTGATGCATGCGTTCTTGGATCGCTGAAAAAATCCGGCCCTGCCATGAGCGCAGAGAAATAAATATCAGGAGAAAGGATATCGCCTGTCAGGGCGTCGCGCGATAATCCGGCAAGCACGCGTGCATCCCCCGCCATATCCCTGACGGAAGTGATGCCGCTGTACAGCATCCTGTTCAATACTTTGATGGTTGTATCACGGTTATCTGTACCCGAAGGATCGGTAGCCATGTGCACATGGGTATCTATCAATCCCGGTAAAAGATATTTTCCTTTCAGACTGATTATGTTGAATGAATCCGGCAACGGCTTGCTTCCATCATCAAAAATCCGGCAAATGATCCCGTCTTTGATGAGCACGGTCTGATGTTCCAACGGTTGCCGGTGGTTTGCATCGATGATGGTAAGGCCGGTGAGCGCCAGGTTCTGCGCTTGAGCGTTGTTCAGGATGAACGCTTTCAGCAAAATGAGCAGGAACCATTTTTTCATGTAAAATTTAATATGTAAGATTTAATATTCGGACAGATCCCGGACTGAAGCAATTCCTATCCAATATGCGTCAGCCGCCATAACGCCAAACTGCTATAACGCCAACCCAATGTTGTGCGTTCGTTTATTTTTTGTTAGGATAATATTTTGAAATATCAGGTCTTTCTGTATTAGTCCAAGTAAATTTATATCCTGTCACCAAAACTTGCATATCCCAATCTCTTCTTGTCCGAATGATTTGTCAGGAAAGCTTGCAATCCAAATAGCAATTGCAATTATTAGTGTTGAAAAAATCCATAATAGTTCAGTCACTAATTTAGGAACTTTAATTTTTGTCAGGTAACGGTCAACAAGAAATATGAGTAGAAAACAAATTGAAAAGTAAACAACAAAATCTATTAACAACTCTACCATAAAAATCTGAAGCGACATTGAAGTATGCCATCCGTCACTTATGAAGGCTAACGGGAATCCAATCATCATTGTGTCTGGTGCATCAACAGGCAAAACGTACCACCATTTTGTAATTGTCCCAAACAAAACAATTGTCAAGGGAAAAATAAGCCGCCATGTTAGTTGCTTTAGTGTCATGTTAGAAGTATCCGCTTAAATGGCTACAACGTTGAAGCATTGGCGATGTGGCGGTATTCTGTGTTCTGTCATGCCTATACCGAAGTTGATTTTTGTTTTATTGTTGAAGATACATTTTGTTGCTTAATTATTAACGTCAAGCCCGAACTGGGGCTCATTAAAGATTTTGCTGCTGATTGTTCTTCAAGCCCTGCTATTGCAGATGCTTTTGTTGTATGCTGTAATTTCTAAAATTTTTTTCTCGCTCTGTATAAATTGTCTGGCCTGTCAGACTTTATAACGACGCCATATGATTTGTCAGGAATGCCGAATTCTTTTTGAAGAGTTTCTTTGTCTATTACTTTAAGCTCTTTGAAAATATCGTCGTTGATTAGCGATAAATCTCCTTCAAAGTTTGTTGTCAAAATTTTTCCATTTAAGATATACTGAATAGTACTGTCACTTTCAGGAGTTAAAACAATGTTTGCATACTCGACAGATCTTGTTTTAAAATAGTTCCAATATCTTTTTTTCGCAAAAGTTTTTGTCTCAATATAAACAACTCCATCTTTTCCTTCTGGTCCAACCAACTCGATTGCATCAGAATCTTTATAAACTGAAACTTTTGCAATTTGGTCTGGTTGATACTTCATCATTTCTGACTTGTCAACATTAACGCTATCTATAAAGAAAACAGGATCGTCGCCAAGCTTTTTAATAACTCTTTTTGGTTTTTGTCCAAATACTGAAAGTGTCAAAATTGAAAGTGTCAGAATAAAAACGTATTTCATGTTTAGGATTTATTATGGCATACAACGGTATGGCCTGGCGATGTGGCGGTATTCTGTGTTCCTTCAGCCGATAACCGCTGCTAAATTTACAATTAAAAGTTCATTGCTTGTTCTATTGCCCAGCGTTATTCGTCAAGCGGGAACCGAAGCCAAATAGCGAACAAAGGTTGAGCATATATTCGTCTCCCGCCATATGGCCAAACCGCCTGTTGTAAGCTGTTTTCGGTCTTTAGTCAACTATAATGTTTTAGTCAGGGCCGATAG
>CAYYZJ010000698.1:0-2531 GCA_964475615.1 uncultured Flavitalea sp.
GCAGGGCTCGGGCGAAAGAATAAGCAGGGCATTGAACCCATTGATGGTGAATTTCGCCAGACTGTCCGCACCGCCTACAATAGCTCTTTGCGCAAATCCGTTGCGGATCAATCTTGCCCCATATATAATGGCATTGGCCGAAGAAGAGCAGGCGGTATTGATGGTATTGACATGGCCGCCCAGTTGATATCGTTGCTGCAGGTAAAGGCTTACCGATCCGCAATCGTAGGAAGCCAGAAATTCGGAGCCGCCGGCATCGGCATTGGCATCGTGATAGAGCTCATCGGTAAGGCACATCCCGCCTACTGTTGTTGCCCCGACCAGCGCAGTGCCCGGCGACCGCAACGTTTCTGCACTCAATGCAGCATCCCGAACGGCTTCTTCAAAAGCAACAAGCGCAAGCAGGCTGGTGCGGGTAAGGCCGCGTTCATGAGCTTTGTATTTATCTTTCAATGCCTCGGTGCTGATCTTGATTTCGCCGCAGGGAAGCTTTCCGGCATAACGCGAAGGGAAAAGGCCCAGTGTGCCGATGCCTGTTCTGCCCTGTTTTAGCGCTTCGCGGTTGGCAGCAACATTATCCCCGATGGAGCTGATGATACCCATTCCCGTAACAAAGATCCTGCTCACTGAAAACGCGTTTTATTTGGTTCTGTTCTTTTCAATATAATCCACCATCGTATTGATATCGGTGAGTATCTTGCGGCCTTCCTTGGGATCCTGGATATTGATGCCGTATTCCCGCGAAAGCAATACGATCAGCTCAATGGAATCGATGGAATCCAGTCCGAGCCCTTCCCCGAACAGGGGTTCATCGTCCTTGATATCATCGGGGTTCACTGTTTTCAAATTCAGGAACTCCACGATCTGTTTCTTCAACTGCTGTTTTAACTGGGCTGTCTCCATATTTGTTGATCAAATTAAATTTTTCCGTTTCAATCCATACAGCGTCAGCAACTGTATTAAAACGGTAATGACCACTAAAGATATAATATTCATTAAAATATCCTTGAGTTTTCCTCCTTCGAGGAATAAACCGTAATACGCTTCGAGGCACCGGTGCAGCGGGGATATTTTCATGATGGTGCGCAGGGAAGCGGGCATCACGAACGAGGGCACAAGCAGTCCGCCCAAAGCAGCAAGAATGACGATAGAGGCGGCGCCGAATCCATTGGCCTGCTCCTGTGTTTCTGCAAAAACGCCGATGCATATTGCATAGCTGGCCGCGCACCATCCGCAGATGAGGGTAACGAGGATCAATCCGCCGATATCGTTGGGGAGATCCAGCGGTGGCAATCCCATCAGCGGAAAGATCCAGATGCCGATCGAAAAAATAACGACGGCCTGCGCAAACGTCACCGCGATATAGGTAATTTGTTTGGAGACGAGCGCCAGCAAAAAACTGGTGGGCATGGTCTTTAGCCTGATAAAGCTTCCGCTCAGCTTTTCCCTGACCACGCTGCCGCCCAGCGAGATCACGATGAAGAACATGGCGAATATTGTCCAGGCCGGAACATTATGCTGCGAGGCATTGGGAATGTTCCGGCTTCCGTTGCGGGAAACGGGAACTTGCTGCAACGGTATGCGGTTGCTGATGATCTCACGTTCAAGCGTATCCGGAATTTGTTTTTCATGAAGGGAGAAATACAGGTTCTGCACGATCTGCCTGCTCTGCTCCGTTTGCAATACGCTCTGCAAGGCGCCTTCGATGGATTGGCGGAAGGACTGCTGGAGCACGGGATGATAATACAGAATGATGGGATCGATGGCCGGAACCGACGGAATAGTGCTGTCTTCTTCCAGCCCCAGGCCCTTCAGCGATCGCAAGGCAATATTCTTTGCCCTTGCAGCAAGTACGGATGAAAAATTTTCGGGGATGACCAGCGCAACCATGGCATCTTTCGATTGCATGCCCGCCCTGATCTGCGCTTCCGTTTCCGATGCATCGGCCTGCGAAAGCCGGAACATGCCCATTTTTTCGATGGCTGCGGCCAGCCTCGCCCCGCTTTCTCCCTTGTCCTTATTGCAGAGCAGCATCGCGATCTTGTTTTCATTGACCACTTCAAACGTGCTGTTCTGCACGCTGGTGATCACGATCACCAGCAGTACGGGCATGATGAACATCATGGCCAGCCCTACTCTGTCGCGGGTGAGTATGCGAAAATCTTTCAGTATGGTAGCCCATAGCTTGAACATGGCTTAATCGCGGTAGGTTTTGCCGGTGAGGGTCAGGAACAATCCTTCCAGCCCGTCCTGCCGGTGCTCTTCCAGCAGCCGGTTCAGGTAATCATAAGCGATGATCTTTCCTTCATCGATCAGGGCAATGCGTTCGCAAAGCTCTTCTGCTTCTTTAAGCTGGTGCGAAGTATAGATAAGTGTAGTGCCTTTTTCATTCAGCGCTTTCAGGTAATTGATGATGGCATGCCTGGTCTGCACGTCGACGCCAACGGTAGGTTCGTCGAGGAAAAGGACTTTTGGCTGATGCATAACGGCAATGGCCAGGTTCACTCTCCGCTTCATTCCGCCGGAAAATG
>CAYYZJ010000699.1:0-2776 GCA_964475615.1 uncultured Flavitalea sp.
TACGGAAATGGATTTTGCAGCGAGGTCTTTCAGTATGGCTTTGAAGAAATCAAGCTGCTGCACCATAGGGTCGGTAACGATCAGCGGCTTGGCGAGACCGTTAGTTGCCAGATGACCGGGCAATTCCTTCACGGCTTCGGCTCCGAAACGGATGATGGTGGGGAAGTTGTATTGTCGAATCATTGTCTGAACTGGGATTTATGGGATTATTGGGATGATTGGGAAATTGATTTTTAAGCAATCTAATTAAATCATCCCATTCCCACTAATCCCATACATCCTAGAAATCCCAGTTCAGACTAGATAATCTCAAAATACCTCTTCAACTCCCAATCCGTCACTGCCTTTGAGAACTGCCTCCATTCCCATTCGCGGGTTGCGGTGAAATGGTCTACAAAAGTTTCGCCGAACAATTCCCTGGCCAGTGCAGATTGTTTCATGGCCTGTGCGGCTTCCCATAAATTGGCGGGCAGCAGTCCATATTTTTTATCGGCATAACCGCTGCCAATGGTTGCCGGCGTTTCCAGCTTCAGCTTGTTTCTGATGCCGTATAATCCGGATGCCAGGCATCCGGCCATGGCCAGGTAAGGATTGGCATCCGAACCTACTACCCTGGTCTCGAGCCGCGTGGATACCGGGCTTCCGGGCAGGGCCCTCAAAGCCGTCGTTCTGTTGTCGACGGCCCAGGTTAAGGTAGTAGGCGCCCATGCTCCTTCTACCAGCCGCTTATAACTGTTAACAGTAGGTGCAAATAAAGGCAATATATGAGGCAGGCAATGGAGCTGGCCGGCAATATAATTTTCCATCAGCCTACTGATCCCCGTTTTACTGTGCTCATCATAAAACAAATTCTGCTTTCCATCTCCAGACCAAAGGCTTTGATGCACATGGCCGCTGCATCCCGGCAGGTTTTCATTGAACTTGGCCATAAAGCTGGCGAGCAGTCCGTGACGATGCGCTATCTCCTTCACGCCGCTTTTGAAAAGCACTGCGCGATCCGCAGCTTCGGGAAGCCCGGCATAAAATATAGCTGCTTCGTATACTCCCGGCCCGGTTTCGGTATGAATGCCTTCGATGGGGATATCGAATTTTTTGAGCAGGTCGAACAAATCCTGAAAATAAGCGCTCTGCTGCGAGGCCCGCAGTATCGAATATCCGAACATGCCTTGCGTCATGGGTTTGAGGTCGCGGAATTTCCCGGCATAAAGCTCATTGGTATTGTCGATGAAATTGAACCATTCGAACTCCTGCGAAAAAAAAGGAAGATAGCCTTCCTCTTTCGCCTGCTGCGCGATCTTCTTCAATAAGCTTCTGGGGCAAACCGGCAGGCTATTCCTGTTTCCATCCGTAAAATCGGCAAGAAAAAAAGGAAGATCATGCTCCCAGGGTATCCGCCGGAAAGTATCGATATCGATATAAGCGCCGGCATCCGGATATCCGGTATGCCATCCCGTTATCTTCACATTGTCATAAGCCTGGTCTGCGGCATCCCATCCGAATATCACATCGCAAAATCCAAACCCTTTCTCTGCTATCGACCTGAACTTTTCAATACTGATCATCTTGCCCCGCAATATGCCGTCGATATCGGTAACGGCAATCTTTACTTTTTCCGTCTGCTGTTCGTCGAGCAGTTGAAGTATGGCTGCTGCAGATGGCGTTTTGTTCATCGGCTGTTCTTTTTAACGAAGAAATGAAACCAAATATAGGCAAGGGCCAGGATAGCAAAATATACGAGCGACAATTTAATATTGAGCGTGACCATCGCGATCATCGAGATCACCGCTATGATCAACGCGATCATCGGGAACCAGGGATACCAGGGAACACGGAAGGGCCGCGGCATGCCCGGATCTTTTTTCCTCAGCGCCAACACGGTTATCATCGAAAAAATATACAAGGTCAAAGCGCCGAACACGCTGATGGTAATGATATCGCCCGTGCTTCCGCTGAGCAGGGCAATGATGCCGACGAGCATATTCAGCAGCAAGGCATTGGCAGGCGTCTTGTACCTGCGATGGATCTTTCCCAGCAGAACCGGAACATATCCTACCCTTCCGAACTCGAATGTTGCCCGGCCTGCCGCCAGGATGATGCCATGAAAAGAAGCGATCAATCCCATAAGCCCGATGCTGATGAGCAGGTGATACCAGATGCCTCCGTTTCCTGTTATCTTCGACAGGGCCAGCGGCAAGGGGGAATCCGAAGCCGCTGCTCCCGGTGAGGCATAAACGATATTTTCCCATCCCGCCACACCTACCGACGATAAAAAAGTGAGCACGCACAGCACCACCAGCGTAAGCAATGCCGACCCGAAACCCAGCAGCACATTGCGCTGGGGATCGACGGTTTCTTCCGCAACATTGGCCACTCCTTCCAGTCCCAGAAAAAACCAGATGGCAAAAGGAATGGCGGCCCAGGCCCCTTTCCATCCGTTCGGAAAAGCCTGTTGCCCCAGATGGCTCCATTTAAAATGAGGCAGGGTGATGCCGGCAAAAAGCAGCAGCTCAAAAACCGCCATCACGGTAATGACGAGCTCAAAAGCGGCTGCTGCCCTCACGCCATAAATATTCAACGCCGTAAAAATAATATAGGCTGCAATGGCAATGCCCTTTACCGGAAGCATCGGAAAAAAGATATGAAAATAAGCGCCGATGGCCGCTGCAATGGCAGGAGGCGCAAAAACAAATTCAATGATCTGCGCCACGCCTGCAATGAAGCCGGCATCGGCGCCCAGTCCCTTCATGGCATAATCGAAAACGCCTCCTGCTTTCGG
>CAYYZJ010000700.1:0-6004 GCA_964475615.1 uncultured Flavitalea sp.
CGGCCATTGCCCTTCATTGATATAGGTGCAGGCAATCTTATAATACAGCTTGCTGTCTTCCTGGTTCAGGTGCGAGGCTTTGCGGTAATAAAAACGGGCCTGCGCATAATTGTCGAGCTTGTCGTAACAATGCCCGATGGCTTCATAGATCACATCTTCCGGCTTGGAGAGCTCCAGCACTTTTTCCAACACTTCTATCGCATCGCGGAATTTGCGGATGCGGATATAGGCATCTCCCATATTGCGGTAAGCATAGTCGAACTTCTCATCGATGGCAAGAGCATACTTGTATGCATCGATGGCCTTTTCATATAATTTCAATCCCTGGTAAGCGGCAGCCAGGTTGAACCAGGCCAGCTCGCTGTAGGGATTTTCGTCGATGATCCTTTGGTGAAGGCGGATGCTTTCTTCATTGCGTCCGGTAAAATCAGTCCAGAAGCAGATCTTATATAATGCTTCCTCATTGCCCGGATCCTGTTCCAGCACCAGCTTGAGGCAGTCAAAGATCTTGTCGAACTCCTCATAGTCATCGTATACATCGGCCAGCTCGAAGAGCATCTCTATTCTTTCATCGCCGCTGAACAGCGCCAATGCATCTTTTAGCAGGGATACGGCTTTTTCCTGCTGGTCGAGGGCCAGGTACACATCTGTTTTCAGGATATAGAGGTTGATGTCCGTGGCATCGAGCAGGGAGGCCTGCTCGAGCACGCCCAGGGCCTGGCTGTAATGCCTGGAAGCGATAAGGAGGTCGGCCTTGCGGATGAGCAGCACGGAAGAATAAGGATACTGCCCAATGGCCAGCTCAACCGCTTCAATGGCCTGCGGGATGTCTTCCTTATCGTCGAAATAGTCGATGATCTTTTCGAAAGATTCTTCTTCCAAGAAAGAATGGCTTCGCCCGGTCTTCAGATTCTGGTATTGCTTCAGGAGCTCTCTCAAATCGTTGTGATCCTGCTGGTATGGATTTTCTTTCATCTGTTATCGGTAGGTTATTCTAAATTAAATCATTAAAGCCTATCAGCCAATTTTAAATTTGGCGGAAGGCCGTTTCCGGGCCGATCTTTTATCAACAAAATTCCACCGGTGTGGATAAAAATCCGGTGCCGGCCGTTTACCGGCTATTTTCTGGGAATCACCGAAATACGTTAAAAAAGAGTAAAATAAATGATGAATGGTTAAAAAATACACAAAATTAATTAGTATATTTGTTGCGCTATGACTTTATTGACTAACAATCAACTGAAAAAACTAATTCGCCAAACGGGCATCAGCTTGATGCTGGTGATCATAGCTGCCCTGGCCTTTGCAAGCAAAGGCGGAGGCGGGGATAAAAAAGCCATCCCTTCTTTCAAAGACGATTTTACTCCCATCCGCAATACGTTTACGTTGAAAACCGGTTCTTATATCGGAAGCCATATCCTCAGCCAGGAAAAAACCAACACGGGTTTTTCTGTCAACGCCGTTATCACTTACCAGAAAGGCAATACCACTTATATTCTGCCTTATAAATACAAGGTCAACAACGCTGCATTCAGCAACAGCGCTCCCAAAACCAATCTTCAATTCCTGGGAGTGAGGATACAGATGTCCAAATAAGTTTCCAGTTTAGCGTTTACGGTCTACAGTTTGTAAATACGAAATTCGTAGTGGAATCGGAATAAGCAGCACGGTAAACTGAAAACCATAAACTACAAACTTCCTCCCAGTTTCTTACTCTCTTCATAAGTCATCTCCCGATACCCTGATTTGGGGATATCGAATTTCGATGCCGGAACCGGATTGAAATTGATGGAGGAAAAAGTGTAGCTGACGGTGAGGTTGCCATTGGTCAATTCATACTCGAGCGGCAGGCCATTGAGGTTTTTGAACTGGGGATCGTAGTCTTTATTATCAGGCACCAGGTCTTTGGTATAAAAGACAGTAATGGTAAATCCGTCTTTTGTTTTTGCAATGGCTTTGACACATGAATAGCCGGCGATCATTTTTGTTTCCGAAGTATTGCTGAACTGAATGCCCACCAGGCGCTTGTTCTTATCGATGAAGTCCTCCGGGCTCATGCGGATAAGCAGTTTTTGTCCGCTCACTTCCCGCAATACCACAGCAGACCCTGTTTTGGAATCATGAATAAGCGTAGCGGAGAACAGCGGATTCGTCGTCTCCGTGCGGCTCATATTGCCTTTGATATAAATCGTATGCGTGGCATTGATGGACTGGCTGTTCTGTTTTGAAGTAGTAGCTGCATTATACACCACAGTAAGCTCAGATACTTTTTTCTGGCATACTGCCGGGCCGGCAAAAGCAATACTGAGCAGGAAAACGGGTATGGCGTACTTTATTTTCATTGCAATCCTATTTTCTATTTCCTTTCACCTGCTGCTGCGCTCTCTTCTGCGCCTCCTGCATCTGCTCCAGCCTTTCCTGCCATTTGGGCTTTGTCTTGGGTTTGCGGCGGTTTTCCTGCAGCTTGGCCAGTATCTTGTCGTGATCGATAATATAAGTCTGGATCACCCATTGCAGGATCAGGGTGATGATGTTCGATACCGTATAATACCAGGTCAATGCCGAAGGCAGGCGATTGAAGAACAGGAGCAGCATCACGGGCATGATGTACGGCATGTATTTCATGGCCGGATTGTTCTGGTCGGGCGTCATGCTCATGCCATAGAGCGAGATGAGGAAGCTCGTGATCACGGCCAGCAGGGCAAACAGGCTGACATGCGCGCCATAGGCGGGAATATTGAATCCGAAATTCAGGATGGAATCGTAGGCCGACAGGTCCTTTGACCATAAAAAGCTTTGTCCGCGCAATGCAATATTGGAATTGAAAAAGCTGTAGAGGGCAAAGAATATCGGTATCTGCAACAGGGCCGGAATGCATCCGCCCAATGGATTAACTCCTGCTTCGCGGAATAATTTCATCTGTTCCATGCTCATCTGCTGCTGGTCGTTGCCCACCCGTTTTCTCATTTCTTCGATCTCGGGCCTCAGCGCTTTCATTTTAGCTCCGCTCAAATAACTGCTGTATACCAATGGCGAAGTGAGCAGCCTGATGAAAAGCGTGAGCAGCAGGATCACCAGTCCGTAGCTGCCGACGAATTTCTTGAAGAAATTGAATACCGGCATGATGATGAACACATTGATGGGCCGAACGAAAGAGTAAAAATCTCTACCGAGGTTCACAATGCGATCCATTCCGGGAGCCTGCTTCTTTAAAATATAATAATCATTAGGGCCATAATACAAGCGGAAGGGCAGGTCAACCTGGCTGGCAGCAGGAATCTTGGTCTGCAGGCTGATATCGGCAATTCCGATGAGAAGTGAAGAATCTGCATTCTCTCTAACCCAGTGCAGTTCGCCAGAGCCGAAGCCGTTCGGCGCAATCAGCGTACTGTTGAAGAATTGCTGGGCTACCGATACCCATTGCACCGGCCTTTCGAATTTTTTCTCCGATCTGGAAAAGATATAGTCAAAGCTATTGTTTTCAGAAAAGCCTATCACGGATTGCTGTCTTTCATAAACCACATTTTCCTGCGTCTTGAGCGGCTCAGCATGCCAGTTGAGGTTAAGATCATTATTGGTGAACAATCGCGAAGGATTGTTGATGGCTATATGCCAATCCAGGGCATACTCACCGGGCTTGAGCGTGAACTGGTGAAGGATCGATTCACCATCGGTGGCGGGTAACCGAAAAACAACGGTCTGGCTGCCGTCGGCATTCTTGGTGACCTCGCCTCCGTCGAAATAGAGATCGCCGGTCTGGGCCGACTGGTTGGGCCCGATGATGATGGGATAGGAAATGCGGTTGGGCACGCGCGGGTCGATCACTTTTACCTCGCTGCTGTCGAACGACCTGAAATTTTTCAGTTGCACTGATTTCGGCTGGCCGCCTTTATTGCTGAAGGTAACCGAGATCAGGTCATTTTCTATGGTGAACAGTTTTTCCGTTCCTGCAATGGCTTTGTTGAATCCGGTGGTATCAACCTTTACCGTTTTGTTGCCGGCCGTATCGCGGGCCCTGGCCAAAGCATCTTGTTGCGCCTTTACCCTGGCTACAGAATCATCGAATAATTGTTTTTGTCTTTGTGACTCGTGACTATTCCTGGTTGAAATATACAGATAAGCAAAAAGCAAAAGACCCAGCAGCACAAAGCCGATAACCGTATTACGATCTATACCCATTTAGTATGATTTGAGGAGGTGCAAAGATAAGAGTAATGTGCGAATGGCTAATGTGCGAATGTGCGAATTCAACGTGCTCAAATTGAGAATAATCCAAAGCCTCTCATTCGCACATCAGCCATTCGCAAATCCGCACATTAATCAAATCATTTCTCCCTGAAGAAACGCAGTTTTAACAGCATTTTTGCTTTCGGCGAATTCCTTGGCCGCCCGGATGAAATGAACGAAGATGGGCTGCGGTTTTTCCACCGTGCTCTTGAGTTCGGGATGGTATTGCACACCGATGAAAAAAGGATGGTTGTTCAGTTCGATGATCTCCACCAGTCCGCTTTCCGGATTCTTTCCGCTGGCGATCATGCCGGCATCTTCAAACTGCTGGAGATAGGCGTTATTGAATTCCCAGCGATGGCGGTGTCTTTCCCTGATCTCCGTTTTCCCATAGATATGATGGGCCAGTGTGTTTTCCTTGATCACGCAGGGATAGGCGCCCAGCCGCATGGTGCCGCCTTTTGCCGTAATTTTTTTCTGCTCTTCCATCAGGTCGATCACCGGCGTTGGCGTATTGGGCTCCATTTCGGTGGAATGTGCATCCGTTAATCCCAGTACATGGCGGGCAAATTCGATCACTGCCATCTGCATGCCCAGGCAAATGCCGAAGAAAGGCAATTTGTTTTCGCGGGCATACTGCACGGCAATGATCTTGCCTTCTATTCCCCGATGGCCGAAGCCGGGGGCCACCAGCAATCCGTCGAGATTGCCGAGCTTTTCGGCAACATTTTCTTCATTGATGAATTCGCTGTGCACATTTACGATCTGCACCTTGCATTCGTTCATGGCGCCGGCATGAATAAAGGATTCGAGGATGGATTTATAGGCGTCCTGCAGTTCGATGTATTTCCCGATCAGGCCGATCGTAACCTTGCTCTTGGGATATTTCAGCTTGTCGAGGAATTCTTTCCACTTGCCGAGCTCCGGCTCATGGTATTGCGTGATATTGAGCTTTTTCAGGCAGATCAGGTCGAGTTTTTCCCTCATCATCGCTAATGGCACTTCATAGATGGTGGGTGCATCGGCCGCTTCTATCACGGCTTCCGGCTTCACATTACAGAACAGCGCGATCTTCTTGCGTATCTCTGGTGAAAGGGGAGATTCTTCCGTGCGGCAAACGATCACATCGGGATGCACGCCTTCCTGGCTCAGCATCTTTACACTGTGCTGGGTAGGCTTGGTCTTCAGTTCTTTGGCTGCTTTGAGATAGGGAATTAAAGTAAGGTGAACCACCACGCAATCTTCCTCCGGCATCTCCCATTGCAACTGGCGGACGGCTTCAATAAAAGGAAGCGATTCGATATCGCCCACGGTGCCGCCTATTTCTGTAATGATGATATCGTATTCATTGGTCTGCCCCAGCAGCAGTATCCTCCGCTTGATCTCATCAGTAATATGCGGGATCACCTGGACGGTCTTGCCCAGGTAAGCTCCTTCCCGTTCTTTATTGATCACGGTCTGGTAGATCCTTCCGGTGGTTACGTTATTGGCCTGTGAAGTATAGATGCTCAGGAACCGTTCATAATGGCCGAGGTCGAGATCTGTTTCGGCGCCGTCTTCCGTAACATAGCATTCGCCATGCTCATAGGGATTGAGCGTTCCCGGATCCACATTGATATAGGGATCGAATTTCTGAATGGTTACCCTGAGGCCTCTTGCCTGTAGCAGTTTGGCGAGGGAAGCCGCAATAATGCCTTTGCCCAATGAAGAAGTAACACCTCCGGTAACAAAAATATATTTGGCCATAAAATGGTTATTGTCGTTATTCAATATATTT
>CAYYZJ010000701.1:0-1760 GCA_964475615.1 uncultured Flavitalea sp.
TAATCGCCGGGCTTGATGCCGGCATCATACCGGACTGTTGCGGATATGAAGATCAGAATGGATATCGCGGATTTTATTATTGCATTCATAAATGCAATTTATCGAGATAAATGGATTTTATGGATTGGCCGTTCGTGTTAATTTAATAATCCCTACCTTCGGCATGGATTTGGGATACTCTATTTTTCAAATCTGTAAAATCGATTAAAATATAAATAATCTTAAAATCCGCGATATGCAACAGGTTAAAGCAGGCGATACGGTTAAAGTGCACTATCATGGACGCCTTGCCGACGGAACAGTATTTGATTCCTCTTCGGGCCGCCAGCCGCTCGAATTTGAAGTGGGAAGCGGAATGGTGATCAAAGGATTCGATAACGGCGTATTGGGCATGAGTGTTGGAGATAAAAAAACGATCGAAATACCGGTAGAAGATGCTTATGGCCCTGAAGATCCGCAAATGATCATGGATTTTCCCATTGACCGTTTTCCCGAAAATCTGCAACCGGAAGTAGGCATGCAGTTGAATATGAGCGATGGCGCCGGACGCAATTTTCCGGTAGTGATCAGGGAAATAAAAGATGATACCGTGGTGCTGGATGCCAATCATCCGCTTGCCGGCGAAGATCTTATTTTCGATCTCGAGTTGGTTGAGATTGTCGGCGCTCCGAGGATAATCCTTCCTTGACGCTGAACGCTTAATGCGGAACGCTGAACGCAGTATTATTTTTTAGGGCGTTCAGCGTTTCGCGTTAAGCGTTCAGCATTATAATGGCGTTCGGCATTATAGTACAGCAGCAAGACGCATATCAATGTAAGGCCCAGGTCAAAAATGGATCCTTCAAAGCCGAAATCTCCTCCTGTCAGCAACAGGTCGCCGTTCAGTTCGGTTTGCAGGAGCGGGGAGAGGATTATTCCGCTCACTTTGTATCCCAATATAGGGCCCTGGAAAAAATTCCAGGCAAAATGAAACAGTATGGGAAACCAGAGGTTTCTGGTGTAGATATAATTAATGCCCAGCAAAATTCCCGCTACAAAGATATTAAGCACAGGGATGATATTGATGCCCGGGTTGTCGAGATGAAATATCGTGAAGAGCGCCGCAGAGATCAGCAATGCTATCCATTTATTGAATGATTCCATCAGGTTGCCCAGGAGATATCCGCGGAATACGACCTCTTCATAAACAGCGATCATGGCCATCATGACCAGCTCAATGAAAAGATCGCTGCCGTTGAAGGTAATGTCCGTCCACTGCAGATGTCTTGAAAAATACAGGATCAGGGTTCCGGTTCCCAGTATGGCTATGGCCATAAAAAAACCGGCTGCGGCATCCCGGTAGCCGGCCCGCCCGAAACCCAGGCTGCGGATATCTTTTCTGTCGATGAATTTGCGGAATATAAAAACAGCCAGTCCGGAAAGGATCAGGAAAAGCAATACGCTCAGCCAAAGCCATTCTCCTGCCAGCAGCCGGGCAGGGTCTTTTTCTTCGGGCCTTAATTTTTTTACCAGCAGGAGCAGCGGCCTGCCGCTCAGCACGAGCAGGATAAAATAAAAAATACAGAACAGCAAGACGCGCAACCAGCCCTGCCTGATCAACGGCTTGGAGTTTTCCCTTTGCATGACATATTTTTGAATAGTAAATGGTAGCTATGTTCCAAAATTACAATTTTACCGTTGCCGAACGATTTATCCGTTATGTGCAGACAGATACCCAAAGCGATCCGCAGTCCGGCAGCATGCCATCTACCGAAAAACAA
>CAYYZJ010000702.1:0-4274 GCA_964475615.1 uncultured Flavitalea sp.
GTTCAGATTAAGATAATATAAAATGGCTGCATTGATAAAAAGTGAAATGAAAATACTTAATCCGGACAACCCAAATCCAGAAAACTTATCATTCCTGATTTTCCACCAGTACAACAGGAGTTGTATTATGCTCATCATACCCAGCGTATAAATAAAACAAGCGATCGTCCAACCTGCTTTTTTCTTTTTATAAATCAAAACAATCATTACGGGTATGGCGATAAGATTTATCAGTTCAATAATACTGTATACATCAAGGTATTTCAGACTAAAACTCCGGTATATAAAAGAGGCATTTTTAAAAACGGAAAGCAGATAAAAAATCAATAACCCGCCGCAAAAAAGTTTTATTCGTTGGTCGGCGGATTTATCACCAATCGGTCTTATTTCCTCGAGTATATTTTTTAACCGGATAATCAGCGCATCTTTGTATTCTTTTCTTTGCTGCTTTTTTATTGCGGCGGCTTCCATAGATAATAACAGCGTTTCCTTGTCTTCCTCAGTGACTGATCTTGTTTGAAGCACGGCTTCTGCTGCTTGAATGGCCTCGGGCAGATATTGTTCCCTTTGTTCCAGGATTTGCAGTAATTCTACATTTGAGAGGGTGGTATAATACGAATGGAAATCATGCTCCATGAAAGAAAAATACAAAGAAAATGCACTTCGGCAAACTGGTTTTAGAGAAAGTTTTCCTATTTCAGCAACTGATACACCACCAAACTCATCACATAAGCCAGCCCCGTCATATAAGCAAGCTGTATCAGCGGCCATTTCCAGCTTCTTGTTTCACGGCGCACTATGGCCAGGGTGCTCATGCATTGCATGGCAAAAGCATAAAAGATCATCAAGGAAAGGCCGGTGGCCAGGGTATATACTTTTGTTCCGTCGGCACGCCTGGCCGATTCCATGCGCTGGCGAAGGGTTTGCTTGTCTGCATCCTTGCCGCCTTCCACGCTGTACAACGTAGCCATGGTGCCTACAAATACTTCCCTTGCGGCAAAAGACGTAATGAGGGCGATGCCTATTTTCCAGTCATACCCCAATGGAGTTATAATGGGTTCGATGGTTCTGCCTAATACACCGGCATAGGAGTTTTCGAGAAGCGATGCATTTTCTTCTTTATCCAGCCTTGCTTTTTCAGCAGGATGCTGCCGAACCTGTTGGGCATATTCCTGCCTGACGGCTGCCCTGCGCGCAGCAGGGCCGAATGAGCTCAGGGCCCAAAGGATCAGGCTGATGACGATGATCACACGGCCCGCATCGGTCACAAATATCCTGGCCTTGCTTACCATGGTGAGCAGAATGTTCTTCCATCGAGGCGCACGGTAAACCGGAAGCTCCAGAATGAAGAAACTTTTTTCTTTGAGCCTGATGAACCATTTGGCCACATAGGAAACAATAAGGGCCATGACCAGACCCAGCAAGTAAAGCCCCATCATCACCAGTCCCTGCAGGCTGATAAAGCCCAGCACTTTTTCCCTGGGAACGACGAGGCCGATCAATATCGTATACACCGGCAGCCTGGCGCTGCAGCTCATCAGCGGGGTGATGAGGATCGTGAGCAGCCGCTCCTTGCGGTTCTCGATATTGCGGGCACTCATGATGGCGGGAACGGCGCAGGCAAATCCGCTGATCATGGGCATGACGCTTTTGCCGTTCAATCCTACTTTGCGCATGAGCTTGTCCGTTAGAAAGCTGATCCGCGCCATATAGCCGGTATCTTCGAGTATGGTGATCAGCCCGAAGAGGATCATGATCTGGGGAACGAAAACGAGGATGCCGCTCAGCCCGGCCAGCAGCCCGTTCACCAGCAGGTCGCTGAACCAGCCTTCGGGCAATACCTGGCCGAGCATGCCGCTGAACCTGGAAAATGTCCAGTCTATGCCATCCATGGGAAATTGCGCCAGCCAGAACACGCTCTGGAATAAAAGGAAAAGCACCAGTATCAGGATGAAATAGCCCCAGTGGCGATGCAGTAAAACATTGTCGAGCCTTTCGGTGAACAGGGTCTTCTGCAGCGGATCGGGCTCCGATACCGTTAGCTGCATGACCTGCTTGATGCGGCTGTACCGCTGCATGATCTCCTCCGCCTGCACCCGCGTATGATTGAAGGTGTTGACCATTTCAACCTTTTCGATCCTGTTCTGCATGGCAGCATCGAAATTGAACTGTTCATGGTTGATGAGATAATGGATCGCCGTATAATCGCTGACGCCGGGAAATAATGACTGCAGGTCTTCCACCGCTGCATTGGCCAGCGATTTATTGGAGATGAAATCCCGGGCCGCCGCAGGATGGCGTTGCTGTATGGTTTGCAGGATGGTTTTTTTCAACTGCGCAATCCCTTTGTTCTTTCTCGGATTAACGGCCACGATAGGCACGCCCAGCTCTCTTTCCAGCCCGTTCACGTCTATCTCGATACCCTTTTTTCCGGCCAGGTCCATCATGGTCAATGCAATCACTACGGGTATCTTGAGGTCGATGATCTGGGAGCAGAACAGCAGGTTTCTTTTCAGGTTGCTTGCATCGGCCAGGAGTACCACGAGGTCGGCTTTTACTTCGTTATCCTGTTTTAGCAGCACTTTATAAGTCACCCATTCGTCGTGGCGTTTGGGATAAAGGCTATAGGTTCCGGGCAGGTCGATGATGTTTACATCGATGCCGGGGGCCAGCTCACTGATGCCGGTCTTTTTATCTACCGTTACTCCTGGAAAATTGCCAACCTTCTGATTCAATCCGGTGAGCGAGTTGAAAAGCGAACTCTTGCCGCTGTTGGGGTTACCGACTAACGCAATATGTATTTTTTCCTTCCTCAAAAAATAGCAAACTTATTCGATCCGGCAGGAATTTCCGGGATCAGCCTGCAAAAATACGGTTTGCCGGCAGAACCGGTTTACGAAATCGGGAGCTTTACTGAATTAACGGGGCTCTACGATCAGCTTCCCATCCTCATAAAAAGGCAATACATTGGCCGTATCGGTGCTGAGGCAATACCGGATATCTTTTTCCAGCCCATAGCCGGAAAGCCGGTGATAATGCGAGGCATTTTTTTCCCTGATGAACCCATAAAGATCATCCCTGGCATTGAGGTATAAAGTCTCTGCTATCTGTGAAGAATCGCAGTTGATGGAAAAATGGGATTTTACCCGGTTGATGACTGCTCCGGCAAAAAGAACATCTTCGATATTCACCCGGTCTTTCCAGGCAGCACAGGCCAGGATCACCGGCTGCTGCTGCGATAAAAGATAATCGCATACTACCGAAAGATTGGGAAAGGATCCGGTAACGATATATTTTGCTCCCTTATCGAGCGCCATGTGCAGCAGCTTGGTCCCGTTGGTGGTGGTCAGCACCAGTATTTTACCTGCAATGAATTCGCGGGAGTATTCAAAGGGAGAGTTGCCGTATTCCAGCCCTTCGGCAATCCTGCCGTCGCGCTCGCCGGCAGTAACGCAATTGATCTGTCTTCCGAGCTCGATGCATTTGGCCACACTGTCCACCGGTATCACATAACGGGCGCCGTTATACAGGGCAGTGGCAATGGTGGAGGTGGCCCTCAACACATCGACGATCACAACAATGGTATTGGTGGCATCATATAAATGCAATAAAGCGGGGGATAGGGAGGTAAACAAGCTGGGCTTCGGTTTTGTCATACGCACTGATAATCCACAAATGTAAAGGATAGAAGCAAATAAACCCGCTTTGTTCCATTAAGGATCGTTGACTATTTATTCAATATGAATTTCCACTTGTCCGATTCAGCGTATTCCTTGATAACGGTATTGCGATGCTCGAGCAGTTTTTTCACGTAGGATTTTAAAAAAAGCCGGCTCGCGATCCTGCCCAGGTTGCCGTAAGGCGCTTCAAAGCTGAACAGGTCTATCATCAGCGTGCCATTCTCGATCTGCTTGAAATGATGTTCATGTTTTGCGCTTTTAAAATCGCCGTCAGCCATTTCATCGGTAAATGAAATGGGCTTATCCATGGCCGTTACCTTGGCCCTGAATATCCTGGTCTTGAACAAATGCCTGGCCTTCCAGGTCACCGTTTCATTCAGTTCGATCAGTCCGGTGGTAGTGCCTGCAACGGCCTGCTCCTGGGTATGGGCCATCGATTTTTTATGCAGGTCGATGCTCCGGCTCAGGTCGAATACGATATTGGCCGGGGCGGCAATAAAGGTGGTGAGATGAATGGTGGTCATGGTTTTTCAAGTGGTTTTTGGATTCGATGCAATCGCTTTTCAGATAAAAGGCAGCTTCACCACTTTTGCC
>CAYYZJ010000703.1:0-1807 GCA_964475615.1 uncultured Flavitalea sp.
GGAGGAAATAATTAAATTTATCAAAACATCTTCCCATGCTTTCCAATTTTTTCAAGATAGCCTGGCGGGGGCTAATCCGCAACAAGGCTTTTTCGCTGATCAATATTTTCGGCCTGGCCATGGGCATGACCTGCAGCCTGCTGATCATGCTCTGGGTGCAGGACGAGCGCAGTGTGGACGGATTTCATGCCAACGGCAAATACCTTTACCAGGTTTATGAGCGCAGTTATTACGATGGAAAAGTGGATGCCGGCTATCCGACCCAGGGTTTGCTTGGGGAAGAATTGAAAAGAGTGGTGCCGGGAATACAGTATGCCAGCGGCATGGATTATGCGGCAGCGCCCGGTACCCGGAATACCATCGAAGCCGGAGGCAAGATCAATAAGATGGAAGGTTTTTTTGCCGGCGCAGATTTTTTCAGCATGTTCAGCTATCCGTTGCTGCAGGGAAACAAAGAAACGGCATTGAATGCTCCGCAAAGCATTGCCATCTCCCGCAGGATGGCCGAGCTGTTTTTCGGAAGCCCTGAAAAAGCGATCGGCAAGCCGTTGCGTTTCGATGATAAGGAAGACCTGATGGTGACGGCGGTCTTTGAAAATCTTCCGGCAAACTCCTCGCAGCAATTCGATTTTTTGAGAAGCTGGGTCGATTATGTGAAACAAAACGATTGGGTGCACAACTGGGGAAATACCAGTCCGGCTACTTTTGTGCAGTTGAATGCAGGTACCGATCCGGCCAAAGTGGAAACTGACATTAAAGATTTCATATACCGCTACCAGCCCAAGGACAAAGGATTTATTGTTGAGCTGGCCCTGCAGCCTTATCCTGAAAAATATCTTCATGCTTCATTCAGGGATGGCCGTGTTGACGGGGGCCGGATCGAATATGTGCGATTGTTTACGGTGATTGCCATTTTTATCCTCTTCATTGCCTGCATCAATTTCATGAATCTGGCCACTGCGCAGTCGGCCAGGCGGGCCAAAGAGATCGGGCTTCGCAAAGTGATCGGCGCCCGCCGCGCCTCGCTGATCGGACAGTTCATGGGCGAAGCCATGCTGCTTGCCGGCTTTGCCATCATTGTGGCTATCGGGCTGTCGACGCTGTTGCTTCCGGCTTTCAACGATCTTACGGAAAAGCACTTATCCCTTCCCGTTAGAGAGCCGGCTTTCTGGGGGGCTTTGGCTGCATTGCTGGTCGTTACCGGACTGGTAGCGGGCAGCTATCCCGCGCTTTTCCTTTCTTCCCTTGATCCGGTGAGGGTATTGAAGGGCAGCCTGAAATCCGGTCGCGGCGGGGTTTTCATCAGGAAATTGCTGGTCGTTTTTCAGTTCAGCCTTTCGATTCTGCTCATCATCGGGATGATCGTGGTTTACCGGCAGATGAATTATATCCAGACCAAAAATCTCGGCTATGACCGGGAGAACCTGGTGTATATTCCGATAGAAGGAGACCTTATAAAAAAATATGGCTTATTCAAGGAAGAAGCCCGGAAAATGCCGGGTGTGCTCAACATTTCCAAAATGCGGAATTCGCCGACAGTGATCGGTCATCATACGGGAAGCATTTATTGGGAGAATAAAGATCCCAATCTCACCATCTCGTTTGCAGATGGCGTGGTTGGATATGATTTTGTAAAAACGATGCGCCTGCAGATGGCGGAAGGCCGCGATTTTTCCAGGGATTTCCCTTCCGATTCGCTCGGGTTCATCCTGAATGAAACGGCGGTGAAAAGGATCGGCTATGAGCATCCCGTCGGCCGCAGGATAACCTGGGGAAGCCATGCAGGGAAGATTATCGGGGTGGTGCG
>CAYYZJ010000704.1:0-3884 GCA_964475615.1 uncultured Flavitalea sp.
CATGATTGCCAAGCCGAACGCTGCCGTGTTCACTTTTTGCTTATTATTTTTTTGTTTTGCAAGCAAGCAGGGAAAAGAAGATTAATACAGCCACTGGTCTGTTGCCAATGGCAATTCAACGGCCAATAAATATTCTTCCCTGGATCAGATCGATACCGGCAACGTGCAGCGATTGCAGGTAGCCTGGATCTATCATACCGGCGATGCGGATACTGCCGCACATTCGCAGATACAATGCAATCCCATTATCGTGAATGGCACGCTCTACGGCACTTCGCCGCAACTGAAGCTGTTTGCCCTGGATGCAGCCACCGGAAAACAAAAATGGGTCTTTTCCCCTTTCGATGCCATTACGGAAGACAAGCTCGGTCATTTCAATCTCAACAATAACCGCGGCGTTGCTTACTGGAGCGATGGCAAGAGCGACCAGCGCATTTTTTATACAGCCGGCCCTTTTCTCCATGCCGTCGATGCCAATACCGGCAAGCTTATCGAAAGTTTCGGCAACAAGGGAAAGATCGACCTGCACGATGGACTGGGCGCCGACGTGCATAATCTTTTTGTAACCGCAACTTCTCCGCCTTCCGTCTACAAGGATATCCTGATCACCGGCACCAGGGTTTCAGAAGCCATGGATGCTGCGCCCGGCCATATCCGCGCTTACGATGTGCGCACCGGAAAGCAGGTATGGATCTTCCATACCATTCCTCAGCCCGGCGAGCCAGGTTATGAAACCTGGGAAGACCCGGACGCCTGGAAGCTGACAGGAGGCGCAAACAACTGGATGGGTATGACGATAGACCATGACCGCGGCATTGCCTATGTACCTATAGGTTCCGCTTCGATGGATTTTTATGGAGGTAAAAGGCGCGGCTCCAATCTGTATGCCGATTGCCTGCTGGCCCTCGATGCGGCTACCGGAAAAAGGCGCTGGCATTTTCAATATATCCATCACGATACCTGGGACTGGGATCCTTCTTCGGCCCCTGTTCTGCTGACGGTAACTCACGATGGAAAGAAGATCGATGCCGTTGCGCAAACCACCAAGACCGGTTTTGTTTTTCTTTTCGACAGGGATACCGGAAAGCCTTTGTTCCCAATCGTTGAAACGCCTGTTGACACGGCAACAGAGCTGGTCAATGAAAAAATATGGCCCACACAACCCATCCCGCAAAAGCCCGCGCCTTTTGTGCGGCAGTCCTTCACCGAAAAAGACATCAATCCATATTTGTCCAGGGAAGAATATGAAGATGTCAAAAAAAAGCTGCAGGGCTATCATACGGGTAGAATGTTCATGCCTCAGTCGAAAGAAGGCACGATCATTTTTCCTGGGTTCGACGGAGGCGCCGAATGGGGCGGCCCTGCTGTTGATCCCAATACCGGCATCCTCTATGTAAATGCCAATGAAATGGCCTGGATACTGCAGATGTGGGATGTTGACGGCAAGTCGAAGAAGGGAGAAACTTATGGAGAGGCGGGAGAGAGATTGTTCAAACAGAATTGCATGTCGTGCCATGGCGCCGACCGCAAGGGAAGCGGCAACTATCCATCACTGTTAGATATAGACAAAAAATATGATCCCCGCAGCTTTATCGAGTTCATCAATGCCGGGCGAAGGATGATGCCTGCATTCCAGCACCTCAAGCAGGAACAGAAATCGGCCATTGCCGCTTATGTGCTCAACCTGAAAAATGAGCAGTTGAAAAAATATGAAGAGGAGCTTACTCCGCAGGAGAAGTTCAGGGTCATTCCTTACAATATTTCAGGATATAATAAATTCCTGACCAAATCCCATAATCCGGCGCTGGCGCCCCCGTGGGGAACGTTGAGCGCCATCGACCTGAATACCGGCAACCTGGTTTGGAAAACAACCCTCGGCGAAGAAAAACAGTTGAAGGAAAAAGGCGTGCCGCCTACCGGCACGGAAAATTACGGCGGGCCTGTGATCACTCAGGGCGGATTGCTCTTTATTGCTGCAACCAAGGATGGAAAGTTCAGGGCATTCAATAAAAGAACCGGTAAGCTGTTGTGGGAAACCGATTTGCCGGCCGCAGGATTCGCTACCCCTGCTACTTATGCATTGAACGGCCGGCAGTATGTGGTAATTGCCTGCGGCGGAGGCAAGCTGGGAACCGTGTCGGGAGATGTTTATGTGGCTTTTGCCTTACCTCAATAATCAATTTACAAATGTTACGATCGTTATTTTTCGCTTTTCTTCTGATCAGTTCGGGCACGATGCATGCTCAGCCTATCCCCGTTATCTTCGATTCAGATATGGGGCCTGATTACGATGATGTGGGCGCCATCACGCTCCTGCATGCTTTTGCCGACCAGGGAAAAGCCAGGATACTCGCCACCATCGCCAGCACCAAATATGAAGGGGTGGCTGCTGTACTGAATGTGTTCAACACCTATTTTAAAAAGCCCGGTATCCCTATCGGCGTTCCGCACGGGCAGGCCCTTGAACTGCGCGACTGGCAGCACTGGACAGATACGCTGATCGCCAGGTATCCTCATAAAATAAAAAGCAACAACGAGGTTCCCGATGCTGTTGAATTGTACCGGAAGATATTATCGAAACAACCCGATAACAGCGTAACCATAGTAACGGTGGGCTTTCTGACCAATATCGCTCATTTGCTTCAGTCGGGCCCTGATCAGTATTCTTCGCTGAAAGGAGATGAACTGGTAAAGCGGAAAGTAAAGCAGCTCGTATGCATGGCCGGAAGGTTTCCTTCCGGAAAGGAATTCAATATCGACCGTGATGCACCTGCCTCACAATATGTTTTCAGCCACTGGGAAAAGCCGGTTTTATTCAGCGGCTTCGAGATCGGCATGAAAATCAAGTGCGGATTACCGTTAGTTCATGATGAAGCGATAAAGAACAGCCCGGTAAAAGATGTTTTCCGCATCTGCATTCCCAAGGCAGCAGAAGACAGTGCAGGCAGAAGCAGTTGGGATGAAACAGCCGTGCTGGTGGCCATAAAAGGCCCTAAACCTTTTTACAGCCTGCAGTACGGAACTATCCACATTACCGCAGACGGCAGCAATACCTGGACTGATGAGGGAAAGCAATGCCATCTCATAGAAACTCGTCCGCCTGCAGAAGTGCAGCGATTGATTGACGAGCTGATCATGCATCAGCCGAAATAATGCCTGGGGATTATTATAAGTGGTATTTAATGCGCATTCTGCGCAAAAGACTTTGCTTTTTTAATGCCGTCGGAAGTGATGCAGATGGCAATATTGCCCAGCTTTTTGAAAGTGATCAATCCTTCGGCGGAAAGCTCGTTGAGGTGCTGCATGATATGATCCCAGGGAAGGGACTGGCGAACGATGATCTGCCCCGGGTGGCATAAATAGGTTTGGGGATTTGGGTCATCCTTTACTACTTCCACGATTGTTTGCAAAGTATTATACCGGGGTTCCATACCAACTCAAATATAATGCGCCCGCCCGGAATTTTCTTATGAAGTTCTCAACACAGTATTCACTTTTTGAGGGTCTTTGACAGCGGCTTCAGTCTGCCGTCGATAGGTTCCGTGATCTCCAGTCCCAATATTTTTGCGATCAGCGGATATACATTCACATTCTCAAACCCTTTTATTTTTTTATGCTTGCGGAATGCAGGCCCCCAGGCATAAAAGCTGGCGCGCATTTCGGGAATAGCCGGATCATAGCCATGCTCTCCTGCCGGTACGTGACGGCCCCGGATATTGAAGACCTTGGGAAAATGCGGAACCAGCACAATATCGCCGCAGCGGTTGAACACATCGTCCTTTTTGCTGTAGTGCCAGCGTGCGGGCATATCTTCATCGAGATATACATCGTAATCCTTGGCTTCTTTTTTCAATGCTTCATAGGTCGGGGCTACTGCCTGTTTT
>CAYYZJ010000705.1:0-2481 GCA_964475615.1 uncultured Flavitalea sp.
TATCCACGATTCACAATTCACTATTCAAGCTTTTTCCGCTCAAACGCTTCCGCGATCCGGAAAAGATGAAAAGGCTTATAAATGCGCCAGTCGGGCTGTTCCATCAGGTCGATATAACGGTCCAGCTTTGCCCGCCGGAAATCGTACTGCGTTTGTTCGGGCATATTGATGCACACCACCCATCCGTTCTGTTCGATCAATTCCTCCTGCCATTCCTCGTAATAATCCTTATCGCCGCTGTGGAAGTTGAGCACGTTCTCCGCGATGAAAATAAATTTAAAGATCCCCTGCTCCATGAACGGATCGGCCACTTCCCTTTTGAGGCTCATGATATCATTCTCGATGGCGTCGTTCCATTCGCCGATCAGCTCGATGATGGCATAATGCTCTTCATAATCGGCCAGGAGCACTTTCATGTACAGTGTTCTTGAACCGAACTCATCCCACTGCGGATGAATATAATAATTGTAAATGGTATGTGAAAATTCGAATTCGGAATATACCCTTCCATAAAAAGGAGAACGCTCATCCTCTTCGCTCACATAAATATGTCTCCAGTTATAAAATGGTTCTATATCGTGCATATAGCAAGATACAGTTTTCAAAAAGGCATTTCCAAATAAATAATTATTAATTGCGATAGGCTTCAATGGCCTTTTTCACACTTCCGTAACGCAGCAGCAGTTCTTTTGCCTTTTCATAATCGGTAATGCCGGTTTCGCTCATCACCATTTTGGTGCCGCGGTCGATGAGCTTGGTATTGGTGAGCTGCATGTTCACCATTTTATTGTCTTCCACCCGGCCGATCTGGATCATCACTGTGGTGGAGATCATATTGAGCACCATTTTCTGGGCCGTTCCGCTTTTCATGCGCGTGCTTCCTGTCACAAATTCAGGGCCTACAATAACCTCGATAGGATAATCGGCGATCTTTGCCAGCGGTGTGCCGGGATTGCAGGTAAGACAGCCTGTTACGATGCCTCTTTTTTTACTTCCTTCCAATGCTCCGATCACATAAGGCGTGGTGCCGCTGGCCGCTATGCCGATGACCACATCCTTGTCGTTGGCATTATGCTCTTCAAGATCGAGCCAGCCCTGCGCGGCATTATCTTCTGCATTTTCGATAGGCCGCTGAATGGCTTCTTCGCCGCCGGCGATCAGTCCGATGATAAGCCCGTAAGGCATGCCGTAAGTAGGCGGAATTTCACTGGCGTCGAGAATGCCCAGCCTGCCGCTGGTGCCTGCTCCCACATAGAACAGCCGGCCTCCGCCAAGCATCTTGTCGGCAACGACGGTCGTTAGCTTTTCGATCTGCGGAATGGCTTTTTCAACAGCATCGGGCACCCGTTTATCTTCCTGGTTGATGAAGGTAAGGATCTCGTGGATCGTCATTTTTTCCAGATGACGGTAATTGCCTTCTTCTTCAGTGATCTTTTCAAATTCCATAGCAAGCGGTTTAGCGATGATATTCTATTAATCCTTCCATGGGATTTTTCAATATGCGCCCCAGCTCGAACTCATAGCTGTTACACAGTTCCTGCAATACGTCCTTAAAGCCGTAGGCGATGCTTCCTACAAAATGAACGGGTATTTTCCATATCTCTTTGTATTTGCACAAATGCGTAAAGAAAAAATCGTTGAGCCCGTCTTCGATAATATTCTCGATCATATAATGCCGCCGGTTCTCCGCCAGGAAAATGGCAAATGAAGCCAGGTAGCGGTTGGGCAAAGGTTTTTTATATACGTTCTCCAGTATCTCCACCTTATTTGTGGTGTAACGCGCATCAAATTTATAGCGCAATTCCTCATCGAAGGTATTGTACAGGTAATACTGCAATACTTTTTTACCGAGATAGGCGCCGCTGCCTTCATCGCCCAGCACATAACCGAGACCGGGATTATTGCGCACGATTTTCTTTCCATCGAAATAACAGGAGCTGCTCCCTGTTCCCAGGATGCAGGCAATGCCTTTGCTCTTGCCGCACAAAGCGCGGGCCGCGCCCATCACATCGTGCGTAACCTGCACATTGGCCGAAGGAAAATGTTTTTTTATTGCACCCTGCACGATCTTGCGGTTAACGGGACTGATGCAGCCCGTACCATAATAATGAATCTCGTCAATCGGTATGCCTTTTAGTTTTGGAAGCAGTTCTTTATTCAGCAGTTCCTCGATCTGGGCCTGGTTCAGGAAATAGGGACTGATGCCCTGTGTTTCCACCCGCTTTTGCTTGCCGCCATGCAGGAGGCACCATTCGCATTTGGTAGACCCGCTGTCGGCTATCAGGATATTCATGTATTCCCAAGTTTCGCGCGAAGTTAAAATTCGTACCGGAAAATCATAACGGAAAATTAAAGCAAGGCCAATGGGGGTGCTCAGTTCAGGGCATTTACCTAAATTGCAGGCTGCATTTAGTCCGTAAAGAACAAAAGCATAATGAAAAAACTGAACGTATGGATTCCGCTGCTCTTTGCCATTGTCAT
>CAYYZJ010000706.1:0-13404 GCA_964475615.1 uncultured Flavitalea sp.
AGGCTGCGGATATTAAAACAACCGTATCGGCTTATTCCAGGCAGCGGATCGGGTATTATTATAAAATTCCTGTTGATAAAATACATATAATACCCAATGGCGTAAGTGCAGAATTCGGAAAACATTTTTCTACGAAACAGCAGGCAGCTTCCTATATCTTTGAGAAGTACAAGCTGGCAGATTATATATTGTATGTTAGCCGAATTGAACCCAGGAAAAACCATTTGGGCCTGATAAAAGCTTATTTTAATTGCCGTCTCTTTGAAAAAAATATCCCGCTGGTTTTGATTGGCAAAGAATCAATAGCAGTAAAGGAATTGCAGGAATACATAAACGGCCTTTCCACAGAACAGAAGAAATTTATTTACTGGTTTAATCAGGTGGAACAACACGACCTGGAAGCTTTTTACAGGAGCTGCAAAGTTTTCGTATATACAAGCAAGGCGGAAGGCTTCGGTATACCTCCGTTGGAGGCTGCTATTTCAAAAGTACCTGTACTTTGTTCAGGGGAAACAGCTATGGCAGAGTATAATTTTTTTGAGCCGTATCTTTTCAACCCTTATGATCAAAGGGAATTAGAAAGCAAATTAGCCGACATAATCGCTGGCCCGCCTGATTCTTCGTACCTGGAAAATATCGCTAATCTGGTTTTAAAAAATTATTCATGGGAAAATAGCGCGAAAATATTATTTGACCTGATCATATCCGCTAATGAAAATGCTTATTCATTATAGGATTTTTTTAAACTCGAAAATCGCTCCCGGTAGAATTTCATGATAAATTCAAGGCCCAGTTTCTCGAGAAACTTAATAATCGTGATGGCAGAAACATTTTTATAAAAATAGAGGTAATTGCCTAGTTTCCTTTGTGGAAAGTAATGGTTTTTAATAGCCAGGGTTTCCCTGCAGCCCAGCAGCCAGCGCTTGTCGCTTAATCCATCCCACCGCATATTTGCCAAAACCCTGGGTATATAGGCAAATTGATAATGATTTATTTTTAATCTTACCAAAAACTCATAATCCATAGCGCATTTGTAACCGGTATTATATCCTCCCAGTTGCTCATAGCAGACCTTTTTTACAAACACCGTAGGGTGTACTACTGATACTGCCTTTTCAAGATGTGCTGAATCCCCTTTCTGTATAAAGGACTTTTTGGTATTTTTCCAATATTGCACGTCACCATATACAACATCGTTTTTCCCCATAGCATGTACAACCAGATGTACTGTATCCTTTTCGTACCAGTCGTCGGCGTTAATGATGCCTATAATCTCACCAGTGGCCTTTGCGATACCTTTATTGAAAGCATCACTGATCCCTTTATCTTTTTCACTGACCCAGTAAGCAATTTTACTTTCGTATTTCCGTATTATGGGAACGGTATTGTCTTTTGATCCGCCATCAATAATGAGGTATTCGATATTCGTGTATGATTGGTTCAATACGCTATTGATGGTTTGCTCAATATACTTTTCTCCATTATACACAATAGTTACAATTGAAACCAAAGGTCTGTTGTTCATGAATGCAGTTCTTCTTTTTCAGGAATTACTTATGCCAACCTGTTTAACGAGTATGTTCTTTCTATCGAATTCGCTGAAGGTATTATTGAATGCCAATATCCAAATTGCAAATTCAGCTATATTATAAATATAGCTTCCCGTAAATTGATAAATAAAAATAAAGATAAAAAGCGATAGCCTGTAATAGTTGGTATATACCTTGGTCCGGAAAAAAAAGAAGATTTCCAGCCCTATCCGGATGCCTGCTCCCACTAACCCAAAAACGGCCAGCGTATCTGCAAAAGCGCAGGGAATGGCGATTTCATTGATCGAAAAACTGGTTCCATAAAATGTACTCCACAAGTCAGCGCCCAGTAATTTTATTTGTCCCAAGCCAACTCCGAACCAAATGCTTTTTTTGCCGGCTATGGTCCAGGCCAGGTAGAAAGCATCTGAAGTTCTTCCCCTGAATGAAGAATCTCTTTTTTGAAAAAGATTGCTTATTCTCGTGAACAACGGGTTATCGGGATAAATCAAGAGCAAAAGCAGTATTCCCAAGATGGCAGCGGAAAGGAAGATAAAAATATAATAGGGGAGTTTCCTTCTGGCGAAAAATAATTCAGGGTTGAACAGGAAAAGCATTCCCAATGCTATAGGAATTCCTAACAAGATTCCCAATGAAAAGGAAATTACAAGCGGAAAGGTAATCAGAAAAAAATACAGGGCTTTATTAGGTAACTTGAAGAGGATTATTTTAAGATAGTAGTATATGGCAATAGGAGCCAGTAATGTTGAATAATAGGACGGCTCGTAGGTCAACAGCTTTAATCTGGGGAAATGTTCAAGACCGGATGAAACATGCGTAGTCAGCCAGAAAACATCCCGATAGGATGGAATAAAGAAGATAATGCAGGCCACAAGCACAAAAATGATGTTAAGGATTAAAATCTGTTTGTAAATGCGCCGTAACGTAACCGTATTTTTTAAAAATTGGTAGAAGCAAACCGAAAATGTATAGGCTGTGAAAAGAAGTGTATAAGACTTGATGTAATAAAAGATATCAACACCATTAATGAGGTGTATACAGGCAAATGGAAGTGTAAAAGCAAAAAACCAATAGATATTTCTGAAGGAGTTATACTGATACAACCAGATGAGTAATACAGGAGTGAGAATAGCAGTATATAACAAGCCTTGCGGCAATAAAAAGGAATTGAAGAAAAAATAAATAATCGCTATCGGCAGATATTTATTGAATTTTATATCCTGGATCAGGATGCTATTCATTTGCCACTTTCATTTTTTTTAGATTCATAGTGCTTTCTGCTGACAAAAGTAAAATCCAGGTTTTCCCGGGCGGCTACAATATAGTTTCCTTCTTCCAGCTTTTTGATAGCCGATTGAATCAAATCCTGCCTTTTGTCTTCAATTGAATGAAATTCTACACATAAAATGGAGATGTCGAGATTGTCCTGTAGAATATCTTCACCCGTTCCGGCCAGGTAGCAAACAGGCCAGTCGTTTAATCCTGTTACAGGAATTATCCATCCTCCATAGCTCGATCCCAGTTTTGGCAACCCCATGATTTTATTATCGTGCTTATATTTCAGGCGTGGCCCGGCTATTTTATTGAAATATCTTTTAAACGAATTCAACATCCGCAACTTATTTATTTAAAGCAAGGGTTTTAAAAAGATTAAAATAGGAATCGACCATATTATTCAATTGGAAATATTTTTGAGCCGTCGCTACGGCGTTTACTGAATATTCTTTCAATCTAGCCGTATCATAAAGCAATGAAAGGGTACTTTCCGCAAAGTTATCAAAATCGAAAGCTGGTATAATAATGCCGTTGAAATCGTTTCTTATGATCTCCTTATTACCGCCAATATCAAAGGTAATGCAGGGAGTTCCGCTGGCAATGGATTCTACCAGCACATTCGGCAGGTTATCCGCCCGGGTTGGGTAAATAAATAAATCTGCAGCATTTAGGCATTCGTTCATTCCCTCCTCACCCTGTATATATCCTTTCAGAAAGATATTGAAACGACTGAAAGAATACAATTCATCCAACTTTCCTTCTCCGAGTACAAGGAAATTAATGTTGTCGCTGGCACGGTCATTTATTCTGGCTAATATTTCCAGCAGATCCTTGCCTCCTTTCCACGGGTTGTTTTTAACTATAAAATGAGAGCTGAACAGGATGGTAGGTTTATCGGGCGGGATGCCCAGTTTTTGTTTTGCCAGTTGTTTATTAAGCGGATGAAAAGTACCGGTGTCGACGCCATTATAAATTTGGAATATTTTTTTGTTTTCAAATACAGGACTTTGTTCTGCCAGTTGCTTCAGCCATACGGACGGAGTTACAATAGTAAGCGGAGTATCCTGGTAGATTCTTTTTTTCTGCCGCAATAAAAAGGCGCCGGTATTAATGCCTATAGAAGGAGGGATTTTTTTTAATTCCAGGTCATTTTTAAGAAACTTCCACGATATGTTGCCGAAAGTATGTGAGGCATTACCGGTAAAGCTCCACATATCGTGTAAAGTCCAGACAATAGGGCAGATATTTCCCAGTTTTCGGATAAGCGGAGTGGCAAAATAAGCTCCATGCGTATTGTGCAAATTAATGATGTCGGGCTTGTAAGCCATTGCTGAAGACAGGATGCTCGTTGAAGAGAAAGGAAAAGTTTGATAGAGCAGCCCCAATGGCCTGGTGATCCTGTCGATCGCTTTTTCGATCAGAATTTTACTTTTAGCGGTGAGAATTTTTTTTGTATTAGCCGCTGTGCCTGTTCTGTATTTCACCAGTAGAATATTCTCTATTGCATGCCGTTCATCAAGCCCTTTCATTAACCGTTGCATGACGACGGCAGCTCCACCTGTAATATCTGTTGTATTGATAAATAAAATTCGCATTAGTATTTGAAAAACTTCGATAAATACTTTTTGAAGGTCGGTTGATCCCAATTGCGTACCAATATTCTGGGAAGCCGCATTATATCGGTCCAACTATGCACCTGGCCATAATAGTTGGAGCACACCATATTGAATCCAATTTCCCGACAGGCGTGGACGGTATCATTAGTATAATCTTTTTTGGTGCCGTAAGGATATGAAAAATGGCTGATCTTTCTATTGATAGCCCTTTCTAGTATGTCTTTCGACAACTTCATTTCCTGTAATTGTTCATGATATGAAAGAGTAGATAAAGCAGGATGGTTATGTGTGTGGGCTCCAATGATTGCGGAAGGAGAATCGCTCAGTTGTTTCAACTCTTTTAACGTCAGTAACCGGTGGCTCTCCCTGCCATGGTTGCTTAACCGGGCGGATTGTCTTAAAGCATCCATTATCTTATCTCTTTGCTGTGGAGGCAAGTATTTAAGATGAGGATGCAAGGCATGATAAGTATTGGCCCTTTCTGCACTATTGGAGGTGGAGAAACGGATAAGCCGGTCTCCGGTATTTATTTCAATAAAGGCGGGAAGATTATGGCCGCCTAAAATGATTCTCTCCAGTTCATCCCACCAAAGTTCGCGGTCGGTATCCAGATTGGAAGTGGTAATATAAAAAAGCGCCTGACTGTTCAATGACCGAAGCACGGGAAGGGCTTCATAATAATTGTCCGCATAGCCATCGTCAAACGTAATGATAGCAGCATTGCGAGGTATTTTTTTCCTGTGCGCAAACAATTCATAAAATTCTTCGATCCCGAGTAAATTGAAATTTTTCCGCAGCAGATCAATTTGGTCATAAAAGCGATCAGGAGTTACTGACAATAATTGCGGATCATTCTCCAAATGGGTAACGCGATGATATAAAAGTATTATTGATGGGCTGTTCAGCCGGTTTAATAAATATCTTCCTGAAGCGCCCAAAAAACTTTTTATCATTGGAAATCTTATTTCTGTGCAACGACAGTTATCAGCATTTGGTAGTTTTCATCTTTATGATCCAATTCCTGCTCTGAAAGCTCTTCTACACCAATGCCTTCAAGGAAAGCGACAGTACTTAAAACATTTCCGAAGCATTCTACCTTTACATGGCCTGTCCCGAAAGCTTCTTCAAAAATCCTGGTAGCAGAAAGTGTTGTAAAGCGCCAGTAATCACCCCATCTGTCCATATCATACCTTGAGATTTGCGAAATTCCTGCTAAAGTGGTCAGCAAAACGCCTCCCTGCTTTAGTAAATAATAAGCCCCTTCAATGGCTTCTTTAAAGTTGTATATGAACTGAAAGGTCTGTGTGCAGATAAAACAGTCAATTTCTTGTTCAGGCAATGTTTCCTTTTTTGTTAAATCGCCTATTATTGTTGCCTGGGGATTTTCATTATTATAATGAAGCACTTCAAAAGACTGAACATTGGTTCCAAATTTCCTGCTGTATACGCTTTCTGCAATTTCCAGTACATGACCTTTTATATAAGACCTGTTTTCAAACAGAAATTTCTCAATGTAATACCGGTCAATGGGAGTGCCGCGGTCTAATCCAAAGATTTGAGAAACAGGTTCTGTGTGCCTCAAATCATGCCATCTTGCAGGATGCAGCATACGCCGAATATATTGTCTGATGCTAGTTTTTAAGGCCGGCATGTTTGATTATTTTCCTGATTTTTCTGAAAGCCCGCATAATTAAAGGGCCCCGCACTGACCTGAAGAAATCTTTAAACGCTTCTCTGCCTTGGATGTTGATAACGGGTTCTTGCGCAGATACGATCACCGGTTCGCGCGCCAGCTCTACATCCAGTATGCTGGAAGCGCCTTCATTTGTACCCGAGCCATCACTTCCAATATGAAAAACCAGCGACTTTCCCGGATACAAGGTAAGCTTTTCATGAAGCAGGGCATAAGCATACCATCTAATGACCCATGAACTATTTTTTCCTTCTATTTGGTCAATAAGCATTTGAGTAAACGGAAAAGTTCCATCATAATCAAAATAATCGGTGAGTTGCTTTTGTCTGAGCTCTTCCAGCAGTTTCCTTCCATCGGGTTCATACAAATCCCATCTGTTTTTCCAGGTACCCCAACCCAGGCTTCCGGGATCGATCAGGAAAAAAGTATCAGGTACTTTTTTTCGTACCGGATATATATAACCGTGAATACTGAGTACTTTCTCTTCATTCTCGTAAAGGTCAAGCGCTTCATTCATGTATTTGAGAAAAAAAGGAGATGTAACGAGGTCGTCTTCCATTACAATAACCTTATTATGCTGTTTGATGATCTGCCCAACTCCATCGATGATATTGACAGCCAGACCATAATTTTTTTCCCGTTCAATTATGGTTACTGACTTGAATTGATTAATACCGGCAAGATATTTCCTCACTTTCTCCACCTGCGGCTTATCGGTTTCGGTTCTGGCATAGTCGGAGAAAATAAACAGGTCGCTCTGTTGCGCCAGCTCGTTTTTCAATAGCGCTTCAATTGTCTTTCTGGTATGTTCGGGCCTGTTATAGGTAAATAAGATGATGGGCGCCAGATTCATCGAAGCAATTTTTTAAATATTGTGGTTTCGGAAAAATTTCTGCTATAAGGTACCGGTCCGGCAAATTTCCAGATTTTCCATGATTGTTTATTAAATCCGAATGGGGCTGTATAATATTTCCGTTCCGAGTTATCTACAATCAGATATCCGCCTGTTTTTAGTTTGCTCAATGCATGCTTTATACAGGATGGCCGGCTGCGACCATCCACGGCAATTATATCCCAATAAGCATCCGGGTATCTATCAATTGTCTTCACATATTCTTCAAAATTTTTACCCGAATATTCAGGATCGCTTGAAATATAATCAAGGGGATTGCGATAATCCTTTTTCGAAAAGACGGGATCCGGTTGAGCTTCTATTAAAAGATATTCGATGTTCTTGATCCCTTCTGAAATCAGCGCTTTCTGCATCCTTTCATACCATAATCTGTCATGTTCTACTGAGGTTACCTGCTTTACGGCTGATGCCCAAAATAAACTGGAACCGCCGGATCCATATTCAAAAACATACATGTCGGGTCTTGCTATGGTTTTCAAAAAATGGATGGCCGAAAAGCTTATCCATGGCGTTTTATCAGTAAGCGGATTTTTACCCTTTTCAAGATGCGCTTTCCATGCAGGGTAATATTTAATACAGGAATAAAATGTTGAAAGCCGCGGATATTTCAGCAATGCCTTCACGGAGTTTTTCAAATAAATAATGGTATCCCGGGCAAAATTCATAAGTTGGATTGTTCAATTAGCGGATAGGCGGATGCCAATCGTTTTCCAGTATAAATTTTTATAATAAAATAGTAAATAAGGAAATAACATGAATTGCATATAAGCGATACGATGGCAGCGCCATATACTCCGTAACGCGGAATGAGCAGTAAGCTAAGGCTTAAGCTGACACAGGAAAGGATTAATCCCGTAACAGAGGCAATATGAGTTTTCTCGAAATACACCAGGTAGTTACTATACATAGGAGCCAGTGCAGATACGATCTGGGATATCAATAGAATTGGAAGTATGTAAATCGTTTCCCGGTACCTTTGTTGAATAATGCCCAGCGCAAGTATGATTTTTACAAACGCCAGGATGCAGCATGATAAAATGAAGAACACGAGAAATAAGCGCAGCAATAACTTATTTGTTTTAGTTATGTTTTTTTGAACATCCTTTTCTTTCAGAAATAAAGGCAGCCAGGCATTTTGGAAGGAAGTGAAGATCGTCGGTATTACGCTTGCGCACGACACGGCTAGATAATAATAGGACATATCCCTAAAAGAACCATATTTTTCCAGGAAGAATTTGTCGCTGAAATTAATGATAATGCCGAATGCTGCAGACAACATCACCGGTAAAGCGAGTTTTAAGCTGGACAATGCCATTTTTTTACTGAATTTCAGGTTCAGCGTATTTGTGTTATAGAAAAAGAAAATAATAAAGAGTATCAGTTCAACAAGATAAGTGGTTTCAAGCCTGAGCTTAACGCCGTCTCTGTTTTTTATGAGATAAAGTAAAACAACGGTAATGATATTAATGCAGATTATTCTGGAAATATTGTAGTTTTTAAGCTGTCCTATCTTTTCGCTTGTAAAAAAAAAGTTTGTCAGCATGAAATTACATACGGAAATAACTACTGCCAGAAGCACAATATACCGGTAACTGCCATAATTGATCTGATTTTTAAAAAGGAACTTCACAATCTGATAATCCAGATGAAAATAATAAATGGGCAAAACTACACAGGTTAGTATGGCTGTCAGCAGGCAACAAAGGGTAAACAGGAGCTTGCCTTTTTCAGCCGCGCTTTCATAATCGTGGTAGAATTTGCTGAGCGGTATATACAGCCCGAAATTGAGCACAAGGGAAAATGTAAGAATGATGGATAATAAATAATTATATAATCCATACTCATCCTGGGTCATTAGCCTCAGATATACCGGCAACAAAATGATTCCGGATAATTTAACCAGGATATCTATGCTTAATACAGCAAGTAATCTGTTAAAAAGCAGGTTTCTTTTATATTTTTCAATCCATCCCTTCACCAGGGTAACTGCCTTTATTTCCATGATCGCACAAAGCTTAATGATATTTTTTGACCCTTTTATTCAATTCTATGAAAAAGCCAAGTAAGAAACATAGCGCAATGCCGGCAACCGCTCCCAGGAACAAATACCAGAGTAAGGAACCGGATTGATGCGAAACAGTACTTTTAAAACCGTCGATAACAACAATGACATCCGATTCCGAGCTCAGCCAGGCTAAAACAGCTTCTTTCTGATTTTGCAGATTATTAGATTGCACATAAATGTCGGCGGGATTAAAAGCATTATTATAAAACGTGGCTGATATTTTGGAAGAAGAAAGAAAGCGATTGTATTCCCGTTTGAGTGAATCCAGCTTGGATAGCTCATTTTCTATAAAAGCCAATTTGCCATTATATATTTCTTTTTGATCCTCCTTCGTTTTCTTCAAATAAGGTTCATTGTTCAAATAATCAACAATTGAATGCTGTAACTTATCGGTAATATCCGGACTGCTGATATAGGCAATAATTTTAAAAGGCACATGCAGTTTTGAGGAAGTATCATTTTTTAAGGGCTCATCATTAATAGTGCGTGTATCTATGAGCAAAACTTCGGCGGCTTCCTGTTCGCTCAATTTTAACGCGCCGGCCAGTTTCTTACCTGAATTTGATTTAGCCAGCAAATTCAACTGATCAATCATCTCCGATACCGTCTTTTTGGTAATCAGGGTGGACTGAGCTATCATGGAAACCTTAAAATAGGACGGTTTTGCCTTATGGTAGAAATATCCCAGAATTAACCCACTGATCAGTCCGGCAAGCAGCAACAGCTTGCTTTTTCTGACCACTGCTGCGATAAAATATAAAAAGTCAAAGAATAGGATCAGTAATTTAATGGCGACTTTTTTAGGGCTGGGGAGGTTAATATAGTCGTCCGACTTAATATTTTCGTTCATTGTTGGAATCTTTCAGGGAGATGACAGATATTGGTATCGCTTGATTTTTATTTCTTTGTGGACAAAGTTAAGGAATATACCCATTCTGACTAATTAAAGGAAAGCACATCGGATAGTAGTTGGACGATATTATTTTTCATGGTCTTTTACTAAGGGTTTCTATGTAGTGCGGTGATTCGCGGATCAAACGGACCGTTAACTATTTAACGATTGTATTTATAATTCGATTGTTCTTTTCTCTTCGGCAATTTCTACTTTCATGCTCAGAATAAATCTTGAGCAATAAAATTCAATCGTGTCCGTTTTTGTGTTTTAATCCGGAAGACTTATAGCTCTATTAAAAAAATAAATACTTCATGCAACCTTTTTTAAATAAAGGCTGTCAAGTCATGGAATATTGAAAATTTTTGGAAGAAAACCTTAAAGAATCCTGAGGAACTATTAGCTGGCAAGAAAATTGAACAATGTCTTTAGAAACGAATAACAAGGAACGGATTTTATATATTTGTTTAGTTTGTTTAGAATTGTAAAGTGTAATGTGTTGATAATCATATGTCTATTCACTTTATCCTTAGAACCACAAAAAGAGTACCTAATGCTTGGAATTGCAAAAGAAAGATCGTTCTTTCTTGAAGAACACCGTGATATCAGGAAAAATGACCCCGAAACCTTTAGAACTTACGTAGAAAATCGCAGCTTTTATTTTGCCTGCAAACGCGTATTGGACGTCATTACCTCCCTATTCGTTATTGTTTTCGTACTGAGCTGGCTCCTCCCCCTTCTGGCCATTGCCATTAAACTCGATTCGCCGGGGCCTGTGTTTTTTGTCCAGAAAAGAGTAGGATTTCTGGGTAAGAGCTTTCTTTGCTTCAAGCTGAGAACCATGGTGGTCAACACGCTCTCCGATGAAAAGCAGGCCACCCTCAATGACCCTCGCATCACCCGGCTCGGAAGGTTCCTGCGCATCACCAGCCTGGATGAGCTTCCCCAGTTCTTTAATGTATTGCTCGGAAGCATGAGCATTGTAGGGCCCCGCCCCCACATGTATAAAGACAATTCCGATTTTGCCCGTGTGGTTGAAAATTACCGCTTCCGTTACCTGGTAAAACCCGGTATTACCGGTATGGCCCAGGTAAAAGGATACCGCGGGCCGGCACAGGAATTTTACAGTATCTTTCACCGTTACCAATGGGATACATTTTATATCCGCAATGCCAACCTTTCCCTCGATTTCAAAATAATCCGTTTAACGGCTGTGCAAACACTCAAGGGGCTGATCTCTTTCAAAGGCGAAAAGAAGCCTGTGGAGATCGAGTTGAATGAAGCCGCTCCCAGCCTCGTGTTGGCCAGAACAGTGCCTTCAGAACAATAGACGCTTCTTATCCTGCCCATCCTTCCCTATCGAGACTTCTGTACTGAATGGCCTCGGCCAGATGTTCTATTTTGATCTCTTCACTGTCTGCCAGGTCGGCAATGGTTCGCGATACTTTCAATATCCGGTCATAAGCTCTTGCCGAAAGATTGAGCTTTTCCATCACCGCTTTGATCAGGTTTTGGGCAGCCGGGCTCACCGGATACATTTCTTTCAGCATTTTACTGCTCATCTCTGCATTGCAATAAATACCGTTATGGTTTCTGAAGCGCTCGGCCTGTTTCTGTCTTGCCTTAATTACTCTTGCCTGTATGGAAGCAGAGCTTTCGCCTTTTTGTATTGATGTGAGTTCGGAGAACACAACCGGCGTTACTTCCACGTGCAGGTCTATGCGATCGAGCAAAGGGCCGGATATTTTGTTGAGATATTTTTGAACAGCTCCCGGCGGACAGGTACATTCTTTTTCCGGATGGTTATAATAACCGCAGGGACAGGGGTTCATCGATGCAATGAGCATAAAGCTGGCCGGAAAATCAACGGCATGCCTGGCCCTGCTGATGGTTACTCTTCTTTCTTCCATCGGCTGACGCATCACTTCCAGTACGGTTCGCCTGAACTCCGGCAGCTCATCGAGAAAAAGCACCCCGTTATGTGCAAGCGAAATTTCTCCCGGTTGCGGAATGCTTCCTCCGCCAACCAATGCCACATCTGAAACCGTATGATGAGGCGAGCGGAAAGGCCTTTTGGCGATCAGCGTTGCATTTTCGGGAAGTCTGCCTGCAACGCTATGGATCTTGGTTGTTTCCAATGCTTCGGGCAAGGTCAATGGCGGCAGGATGCCGGGTAGCCGTTTGGCCAGCATGGTCTTGCCTGCGCCGGGAGGGCCGATCAGGATGGCATTATGTCCGCCGGCTGCTGCAATCTCCAGCGCGCGCTTGATGTTTTCCTGGCCTTTTACTTCATTAAAGTCGAGATCGAAATGATCCTGTGCAGTAAAAAATTCTTCTCTTGCATTAACCATAACCGGCTTCAAATTATTTTGACCATTAAAAAAATCAACCACCTCATTGAGGTGAGTGGCTCCATATACCTGCAGGTTGTTCACCATTGCAGCTTCTCTGGCATTTTGTTTAGGAATGATCAAACCTTTGAAATCGCCTTTTCTTGCCTGGATGGCGATCGGTAAAGCTCCTTTGATGGATTGAATGGTGCCGTCCAGGTTCAGCTCGCCCATGATCATATAATCGGATAATGCCTGCCGGTTTTCCAGTTGTTCGGTGGCAGCAATGATGCCGATGGCAATGGGAAGATCGAAAGCAGATCCGCTTTTTCGGATATCGGCAGGCGCGAGGTTGATCACCAGCTTGGTGCGCGGCATATAATAACCATTCGTCTTTAATGCACTCTCCACGCGCTGAAGGCTTTCTTTCACGGCCCCGTCGAGCAGGCCTACCATGTAATAGTTCTTGCCACCCATTACATTCACTTCAATGGTGATGGTAATGGCTTCCACGCCGTATACAGCGCTGCCAAAGGTTTTGACGAGCATAGGAAAAGGTTAAGATAACAGTTGGTAAGATAGAGAATTATCTCAACTGGTAAACTACCTCTTAGTGGTATAAAGAGGCCATTTCCCTTGAATAGCCCTTAGGTTTTGCCTTATTTACTGATTATGAATTTTTGGGTTGTTGTTTTCGAAGTACTTCTTATCTGGAGATAGTATAGCCCATTTTTCAGATAGCTCAGATCTAGCCGAACTTTATTGTTATTAACATTGAAATACCTAAATACCTTTCTGCCTAATTGATCAATTACAGTTAGTTCGGCGTTTTCCAAATTTTTTGAGCTTCCAACAATATTAATTATTCCACTGCTAATTGAGGGATAAATAGATAATTTATTTGTTTGGCTGCTCAGGTTTGCACTGCTAGATGTATCTTCATTCGTAAAAAGGTTAACTAATATTTTGGATCATTAGTGTCCCGTTAAATTAATACTCAGTTCTTTGAAATTCTTGATACGCTTGCATTTCAGGCGATTTTTGGTCGGTGACGATTTGAAATCGGCAAA
>CAYYZJ010000707.1:0-1734 GCA_964475615.1 uncultured Flavitalea sp.
CTCAAATTTATTTGGATTTTCAGCCCGAGGGCTCTACCTTTGCCGTCCCAAATAAAGAGGTCGATAAATGCCTACAATACAGCAATTAGTAAGAAAAGGAAGAGAAATCATCAGGGCAAAGAGCAAGTCCAGGGCTTTGGATGCCTGTCCCCAGCGCCGCGGCGTATGCACGCGTGTGTACACCACTACCCCCAAGAAGCCGAATTCGGCCCTCCGCAAAGTGGCCAAGGTTCGTTTAACCAATAAGGTAGAGGTGATCGCCTATATTCCCGGCGAAGGGCATAACCTCCAGGAGCACTCCATCGTACTCATCCGCGGAGGCCGTGTGAAAGACCTCCCCGGCGTTCGTTATCATATTGTACGTGGTAGCTTGGATACCGCAGGCGTAAAGGACCGCAAGAAAAGCCGATCCAAGTACGGAACCAAAAAAGAAAAAGGCGGCGCCAAACCGGCAGCCAAAAAATAATCAGCGAAATCTGTAATAATCTTAAAATCCGCGATAAATGAGGAAAACGCAGGCCAAAAAATTACCACTCGCCCCGGATGCAAAATATAACGACATCATGGTTACGCGCTTTGTCAATAACCTGATGTGGGAGGGTAAGAAAAATACTGCCTTCGATATTTTTTATACTGCCATCGATAAAGTGTCCAAGCAGACCAATGAAGATGGTTATGATATTTGGAGAAAGGCATTGAATAATGTTACTCCTGCCGTAGAAGTGCGCAGCCGCCGTATCGGTGGCGCTACTTTCCAGATCCCTTCGGAAGTGCGTGCCGACAGGAAAATTTCCCTCAGCATGAAATGGCTCATCCGTTACAGCCGCGAGCGCAATGGCAGGAGCATGGCCGATAAACTGGCCAATGAGATCATTGCTGCCAGCAAGGGTGAAGGCGGCGCTTTCAAGAAAAAAGAAGATACTCACCGCATGGCGGAAGCCAACAAGGCTTTTGCGCATTTCAGGGTATAAGTTCAACAGGTACTTAATTATATTTTTAATGACCATTTCTTGTCTGAAGTGGTCATTTGTTTTTGCGCCGATGGCTCCGCCTGCTCATCCGATTCCACCACGGGCTCAATCAGGGATGAATAGTTCAGGAAATCAGGTAATCTTTATTAACCTGAGCTCTATTTCTGATGAATCGGAACCCCGGCCATATTGCCATTACATTCGGCATTTTACTTGCCCTTAATGCTGACCTGCATGCCCAGCGCGTGGAAGAGATGATCCATGCCAAACCAGTTTCTTTTTCCGGCAGCGTGGATGCAACCGCTATTTTTTATAATGCCAGTGGTATTCCCAATCGTTACCTGCCTTTTAATTATGTTGTTACCGGATCCCCTGTTCTCTCTGTTTATGGCTGGCGGATCCCTTTTTCTTTTATCATCGGAAAGCAGCAGAGCAGCTTTACGCAGCCTTTTAATCAGTTTGGATTAAGTCCATCCTATAAATGGATCACCATACATGCGGGCTACCGCAGTCTTGATTTTTCTCCGTTTACGCTGGCAGGCCATCTTTTCCTGGGAGGGGGGTTGGAGCTTAATCCCGGCAAATTCAGGTTTGCCGTGATGTATGGCCAGTTCAATAAGGCCACTCCGCTCGATACGGCCCAGGCGCTCTATTTCTCCAGTTTCACCTATAAGCGTACAGGCATGGCCGTTAAGATCGGCTATGGCACCGGCAACAGCTTTATCGATCTCATTGCGCTCAAGGCCAAAGACGATGCTGGCAG
>CAYYZJ010000708.1:0-1762 GCA_964475615.1 uncultured Flavitalea sp.
TGATCCTGAACTGATGTAATTAAACTGGTCATCGAACAATATCCAATTCAAGTATGCTTTTGGCCTTGCATTGTCATAACTCCTATCCGTTAAAAACTGCGATACATTCGGACTGAGCACATTGCTCAGATTGGTCTGATCACCTGACACCAACTTTCCGCCGCTATTGCTGATCATTCCCCCGGCAAGCACCGGCAGTATTTCATTCAGAAGGTTTACTCCTCCCGGTGGCGGTTGAACCGGGGTTGTGTAATAGGCATAGGTGCTAAGCTGAACCTGATCCCCTTTCATTACTTTTAACACGATGGATGGCCCTGTGTAGGCGTACCTTTTTTTCGTGCATTTTGAAAGTAGAGTTTTCTAATTTTCGGGCATTGGTTTTTCAACTATTTTATCCACTAAACGGCTCTCTTCAATTTTTGAAGGATTTACGTTCGCCGTTTGTGGATAAAGCGGTGGTGCATGTTGTGAACTTTGGTAATGCTGTTCAGCGTATTTTAAAGGTGTCAGGTAACCCAGCGCTTTGTGCGGCCTGCTGGTATTATAGTCATTTCTCCACTGCTCACACATGATGCGAACATCCTGCAGACTGTAAAATAAATAAGCGTTCAGCAATTCCCTTCTGAGGCTTCCATTCTTTCTTTCGATATATGCATTCTGCATGGGCTTTCCTGGTTGAATAAATTGTAAGAAAATTTGTTGCTGTTCACACCACTCATGCATAACGTGACTGATGAACTCAGGACCATTGTCGACCCTGATAATGGATGGCTTACTTCTCTGGGCAATAAGTTTTTCCAGCGCACGTTTCACTCGTAATGAAGGAAGTGAGGTGTCCACTTCAATAGCAAGGGATTCCCGGTTAAAATCATCCATGATGTTTAACAACCTGAACCTGCGTCCATCCACCAGGCTGTCACTCATAAAATCAATGCTCCAGGTTTGGTTCGGCGCAGTAGGAATCACCAATGGCTGCTTCACTCTCTCGGGCAATCGCTTTTTTGCTCTTCTACGAATATTAAGCTTCATTTCCCGGTATACTCTTCGTACACGCTTATGGTTCCAGCACTTACCCTGATCCCGGAAACGGTAAAAGGATTGCCATAAACCAATGGAAGGGTGCTTACTGATCATAGATGTCAGTGCATCCTGGATCTCACCATCATCCTTAAACTTCTTTTTGTATTGATAACTACTGCGCGGCAGTCGCACCAGTTGGCAAGCCTTGCTGACACTGCACTGTTGTTCCTGAATAAAATAATCAACAGCTTGTCTTTTCTCAGCAGGCTTTGCTACTTTTTTTCCAAAAAAGCTTTTATCGCCCGATTCTCAAATGTGAGTTCAGCAACAATCTTTTTATACTGGCTTAGTTCGGCCTCCATGTCCTTCATCTTCTTCACATCACTTACTTCCATCCCACCATACTTTGCTTTCCAGTTGTAAAAAGTTGCTTCGCTAATACCTAATTCCCGGCTGATCTCTTTGGTAGACATGCCGGATTCCTGCTTTTTGATTGCGGCCACAATCTGGGCCTCGGTAAATTTTGTCTTCTTCATAATTGACAGTTTAAAGTTAAAATTTATCTCTAACTTCTTACTGCCGAACTTTGGGTACGCCTACACCTGTCTTGAGATTTACGCCCGCAGAAGCATTCAGCCGGGAAACATAATGATTGCTGGTATCTGTGTCAAAAGCTGCAGGCTTGGCATAAACAGTATTAACCGGGTCGTAAACATTTTTGAATAAAGCGCGTACAACAGCA
>CAYYZJ010000709.1:0-5595 GCA_964475615.1 uncultured Flavitalea sp.
CGCATGTGGGCGGCTACCTGGCAGGGTTCAGGAGAAAGCATTTCAAATTCGACACCGCCATTCACTGGCTCAATCAATGCGCTCCCGACGGGCTGGTAGGCCGTGTGTTCAGCATACTGGGCAATGATTATCCGGTTGCCATTCCACAGACCAGGATACGCCGTTACAAGGGAGATGGGTTCGATTACCTGCTCACCAATGACCCCGACAAGCTGCGGGATCAATGGATAGCCGAATTTCCGCATGAGCGGAAAGGCATCGAAAAATTTTTCCGTTCCGCAAAAAGGCTGGGCACATCGTTCAAATATTTCAATAATATTTTCCGGTCGGAAGAAACCATGTCTTTTTTTGAGCGGATGAGAAATAAACTCCGTCTCCTGAAATTCGCCATCCCGTTTATCCCTTATATCCGCTACAGCGGGAAGCCCGGACTGGAAAAAGGGCTGAACCTTTTTTTCAAAGACCGGGCGATACATAAAATATTTGCCGCCGAAACCGAATTGCTTTCCTGCATGATCCCCATCGGATGGGCTTATTACGGCGATTTCCAGAGCCCGCCGAAAGGAGGCAGCCAGACCATTCCGCAATGGCTGCGGCATGTGATCGGATATTACGGCAATGAGGTCTGCCTTCAATGTCCCGTTAAGGAGATATTGCTGGAAGGCGGCGCCTGCGCCGGCGTCCGTTTTGCTTATCGCGATAAGGATTATACGCTGCGGAGCAAATACATCATTGCGGCCTGCGATGTGGAGACGTTATATGAAAAAATGCTTCCGCCCGATGCGGTTTCTGCCAGGCTGAAGGCCAAGCTCAGGAAGGCGGAGCTGTACAGCTCTTCGGTAACCGTGTCTGTGGCGCTGAACTGTCCGCCGGAATTGCTCGGCTTCAATGAGGAGCTGATCCATCTTGCCGGCGAAAGCGCGATAGCTTGTACTGATCCTTCACGAAGCGAGATCAGCATCCTGGCTCCTTCCCTGCGCGACAGATCGCTGGCCCCGGAAGGCCAGGGCACGCTTACGCTGTACATGCCGGCCTTCATGGATTACCGCGATAACTGGCTTACGGAAAAAGACGGGTCGGGCAACTATATCCGCGGCGAAGCCTACCGCAGGCTGAAGCAGGAAATTGCCGAGATCATCATCGACCGGGTGGAATGCCAGCTCGGCCTCGACCTGCGTTCGCATATTCTTTTTTATGAGGTGGCCACTCCGGTTACCCATTGGCGTTATACCGGCAATAAGAACGGCACCATGATGGGCGCCAAGCCGGGCCGGGAAAATATGCAGAGCGGCATTGCGCATTACCGTACACCTGTCGGAAACCTGATCCTGGGCGGCCATTGGGCCGAGCTGGGCGGGGGAGTGCCAATTGCCGTAAAAGCCGGAACCAATGCCGCTTTGCTGATCTTAAAGAAAGAAAATAAAGATGCATTCCATTCTCTGAGCGCATACATGGATAATAAGATGGAGCTGGAAAAGCTGTTGCGGGGGAATTGCTTCAGGGAGTATGATAATTCGTGGAGGCAGGGAACTGGTCAGCAGAGGAAGGTTGCGAAGAACGAGTGACCAATGGGTAAAAGAGTCACATAAATTTTAGTATATTTGATACATGAATACCATCACTTTGCAACTGCCAGATACTTTTGAATTGAATCCAAAAGATACAGTGAGGTTTTTGGCAGCCAAGCTGTATGAATCCGGAAAATTATCTCTGGGACAGGCGGCCGAACTAGCCGGCTTGTCTAAGCCTACCTTTGCCGAAATCCTGGCGGATTATGGCGTTTCTATTATCAATTACTCCATCGAAGATGTAATCAGCGATGCCGCAAACGTATAGCTAAACTTAACCATTACTGGTACTTTAGGAGTAATTATTGCCGCAAAAAAAGAAGGTGTTCTTCTTGAAATCAAGCCGATATTGAATAAGATTCAACGAACGAATTTCCGGATAGCCCCTTCGCTTATAGAGGATCTATTAAGAGAGGCAGGAGAATAGACGTAAGGTGCAGAACTTCTGAATATAATTCCGCACCTTACGAATGAAAAACTTATCTAAACGTATACCTCGCCGAAAATCCCACACTCACATAAAAATAATTATAGTAATCATTGGGCCTTACAAAGCCGATCGTGGGCCTGAGATCGGCAGATACGTCGAGCGGGATATCGGCAAATTTATAATCGGCGCCTCCTGTGGGAAATATGCCCATTCCGAATCCGGAATCATAATTGTAATTATTGTTTTTATCCCTTACATGAGTATCATAAAGAGAAAGTCCGCCGCCGATAAACCATTTCAATCCCGGAACAGGCGGAATATCGAAATGATACTGATAGCCTGCTGCAAAAGACACGCTGATCACATCCGTTCCGCCATAATGGTCGGGCCGGAAGCCCAGGTTCAGCTCCAGCGCACCGGGCGTGGAAGCCAGAAAGGTTTTGTAAGAAGCAGAAACAAGATCATAGTATCCTGCCGGGGCAATCCGCAAGCCGATAGCGCTCTGATATGAATTGGATTCACTGTAATTGTTCTGGTACTTGCGCTGTGAAAAACCAGCCGCAGCAATGCTCAACAGAATAGCCATGCAGATTAACTTTTTCATCTTTGATTCTTTTGGTTTGACAATTTTTTGCGAATATAAGGGTAACTCGAAACCAGGGCGTGGATGTTTTTGTCAACATCGGGCCGGAATTGTGAATTCCCCGCCTCATTCTTACCGAATGGCATCCGGTTTAAAGCAACAATAATGCCTGATGCAGGAAGGAAAGCCGTTGGGAATATTGGCATGGGATTTTTAGGAATAGGCAATGGGCAATGGGCAATAGGCAATAAGCAATATGCAATATGCCAATAGGCAATGAATTGCAGTCCAATTTAACATTTTGCCAATTGCCTATTGCCAATTGCCTATTGCCCATTGCGCGTCGCCTCGTTTACTGTTAAAACATTATTCATATATTTGAACACTTTTACCATGAACACTATTGTAAGAACCGGATTTTTACTGGTATCGGTTATCGCAGTCAATATATTAATGGCGCAGAGCAAAGAATCAGGGTTCAGTAAATCCGCTTTTTACCAGGCAATGGCTTCCAATGATACCAAAGCAATCGACGATCAGCTTGCCCTGCTGAAAAATGCCGATATTACGGAAAATGAAAAGCAGGCTTATGAAGGCAGCCTGACCATGAAGAAAGCCGGACTTGTCGGCGGGCCGAACAAAAAACTGAACCTGTTCAAAGACGGGCATAAAAAACTGGAAGATGCGATCAGGCAGGACAGCAGCAATGCCGAATTCCGTTTTTTGCGGCTCATGATCCAGGAACATGCACCAGGTATTCTCGGCTATAAGAACGATATTCAAAAAGACAGTCAGTATATTCGCAAATCGTATAAAACCCTGCCCCAGGCCGTTCAGCAAGCCGTTGTAGATTACAGCAAAAAATCAAAAGCGCTGAAACTGCAGGATTCTTAATTTTGAACCCAGCATGAATAAAAAAGTATTAGCGATCTATTATACCCAATCCGGCCAGTTAGAAGAAATTATCGACAATTTCACCGCTCCTTTTGCTGAATCAGGGAACACCGTGGAAAAAATACGGGTCAAACCAGAAACCGAATACCCATTTCCCTGGACGGGCACCAGCTTTTTTTCAGTAATGCCCGATTGCGTGCTCGGCGTGCCTGCCGCACTCAAGCCGTTTCAGCCAAAGGAGAACCAATACGATCTTATCGTGCTGGGCTATCAGGCCTGGTTTCTTTCTCCCAGCATCCCTTCCAACTCCATCCTCAATCATCCTCATTTCAAGGCCATTGCCAAAGACACTCCGGTGATCACCATTACCGGCGCCCGGAATATGTGGATCAGCGCCATGGAGCGCGTAAAAAAATCGCTTAAAGATAGCGATGCAAAGCTGGTGGGCAATATTGCGCTGGTCGACAAGCACCACAATTTCGTGAGCTTCATGACCATTTTCCATTGGATGTTCAGCGGAAAAAAAGACCGCTGGATGAATATCTTTCCCAAGCCCGGCGTGTCCGATGAAGATATTGCCAACGCCGGCCAGTTCGGTTCAATCGTCATTCCTTATCTCGACAAAGGCGAATGGAACGGATTGCAGGCAGCGCTCGTTGCCCGCAAAGCAGTCGTCATCAAATACAACCTGATGTTCATTGAATCGAAAGCAAGGCGCATATTTGCGATCTGGGCGAAGTTTATTGCAAAAAGGAAAAAAAGGACAGCGTGGCTTGTCGTATTCAAATATTATCTTTTAATTGCGCTTTTTATTGCAGCCCCGATCATCTTAACGGTTGACGCGATATTTTTTAAGCCTTTTTTATCCGGGCGTATTAAAAGGCAGAAACAATATTATTCAGACGTGAACTAATTTCTGTAGCTGATGGCTTTCAATGAGGTTTATATTACTAACACCGCAAACTTTTTCCCCAACGATCCGGTTTCTAACGAAGAGATGGAAGAATACCTGGGCTATATCAACAAAAATCCTTCCAAATCAAAAAGAATCGTGCTGCGCAACAATGGCATCAGGCGCAGGTTCTACGCCCTCACCAAAGAGGGAAAGCCTACGCATACCAATGCGCAGATGACGGCCCAGGCTATCCGTAAACTGTTCGATAACGATCCCGAAAAATTGAGATCGCTCGAACTGCTGGCCTGCGGCACTTCCTCGCCCGACCAGCTCATGCCCTCGCATGCCGTTATGGTGCACGGCGAGCTTCCCGAAACAAGGCCCATTGAAGTGGTTTCGCCCTCAGGAGTATGCTGCGCAGGCATGCATGCATTCAAATATGCCTATATGTGCATCAAAACCGGCGACGTGCATACGGCCGTTGCAACGGGATCGGAACGGTTCTCCGCCTCGCTTCGCTCGGAGGTTTTTGAAGACGAAGCGCAGAAGCTGAAAGCCCTCGAGGAAAATCCCTACATCGGCTTTGAAAAAGAATTTTTGAGATGGATGCTTTCAGACGGGGCTTCGGGTTTTTTGTTGTCCGACAAGAAGAATGCAGACAGCTTCAGCCTGCGCGTGGAATGGCTGGAAGGCGTTTCCTTTGCCAATGAAATGGAAGCCTGCATGTATATGGGATGCGAGAAGATGAAGGACGGCACCCTGAAAAGCTATCTGGAATATACTCCCGAAGAGATCAGCAACCAATCCATATTCAGCATCAAGCAGGATGTGAAGCTGTTGAGCGAATACATCGTTCCCTTGGGTGGCATCAAGCTCAGGGAACTCTTTGATGAAAAAGGAATGAAATCCGAAGAGATCGATTATTTCATGCCCCACATGTCGAGCGAATTTTTCAGAAGCAAGATATATGATGAGCTCATCAAAAAAGGCATTGGCATACCTTACGAAAAATGGCTGGTCAATCTCGACAGCCTCGGCAATGTAGGCGCAGCGTCGGTATATTTTATGGTAGATGAATTATTTCACAGCGGAAAGATGAAGAGAGGACAGAAGATACTATTGCTGGTTCCGGAAAGCTCCAGGTTTTCTTATATGTATGGATTGCTGACGGTGGTCTAGTCTCAATTGTTGTTACTTGAATATTGAGTGTTGAATGTTGAGTGTT
>CAYYZJ010000710.1:0-4110 GCA_964475615.1 uncultured Flavitalea sp.
TGGGCCTGCTTCGGGGCAAGGCCCGTAAATACGCCCGCCTGTCCCGCGATGAGGCTTTCGAGGAAGTGGACGGAGGGATGGATGACCTGATGAACCGGATCCTCTGGTTCTATGCCAGGGGGAATACCAAATACCCGGGAAAGTAGGCTAATGATTCTTTAGGAGAATACCCTTTCAGCTACAATTGAATAACCGGAATCCATCAGAATATGGGGATAGTGTTACTTCTAAGGGGCTTTTTCAGTCCATTCAGGAGTATCATCTACTATCATTCTTTTATTTTGGATTATTCTTGTTGATATTCCGGAATCCAGTCAAGAAACTTCTTGTTGATTATATCCGCTTAGATCTCTGACATCAACCTTATCACTTGTTCTGTATAGATTCTGTATATGACTTGACTTAATTCTGAATTGGCTCCTTCTTTTTATGTTTTGGGGCCTGATTCCGGGTATTTCAAATTCCAGTTTAATACCGGGATCGTAATAAATATTACCCGTTACCACCTGTTTAAGAAACATTGTAAAATCAGTACCTTCACAAAGAAGTACCCGGGAACTGAATAAGTATTGCCGTTTTGGTACTATAGCATCTTTGCCATCTGGTGTCCGATTCAGGGATGGTACATAGCATGCTCTTGCATGTTTGGTATTCCAATGTCGCAGAAGTGATGAAAAAGACCACGCTGCCGCAATGTGATTCATGTCATCCACTAATCCGACGTAACCCTCAGTGTCTGTAATCTTATCCTTCTCTGGATCAAATCCATTAACAATTAATTTCAATCCTGTAGAAATATTTCTGATATTATATTTATGGATACCACCGAAGTTTATCCTTTTTTCCCTGCCTTTCTTATCTTTATATCCGTATTTTTTTATAAAAGCTTCAACCCCTCCGCTGACGTAATAACCTGATGTCGGCTCCGGTGTAAAAAGGGTGATCACTGACGAATTCCATTTGTCAAAACTTCGAACTGAAAACTGCTTTATTTCCCACCCCATGAAATCCGGCTCGGAGTATCCGTTGGGCTTAATACCTAGCTCGGCTTCAAGGGTATAACCACCGCAATTTGAGGATTCGCAGATAACCAAATTATTATTATTGTCAAGCCTCTTTCCGCTGATCCAACCAATTGAATGTATTCTTGAAAGTTCTTTTAAAAGCTCAGCTTTTGGATTGTTTTGAATTCCCCCGTTAATAATATTGAGCTCCTCAAATATTCCGATACGGGTAATGTTATTTCTTGACTGATATTCGGCATAAATATCGGATTCATTCGAAGCTACAAATGCAAGAATGGATCCATCAAGTGATATCCCCAAAAATAAAAGTCTGTCATTTCGTCGCCCTGCCATAATTTCCGAGGGGGCACCCTTACATCCTTTTAAAAATCCGGACAGCCTCACTTCAGGATATTTTGGATACATTATTAGCTGGGCGTATGGTGCGGGAGAGATCTTTTCTGGATCTATAATCCAGTAAAGAGTTACTTTGCTTTTAAAGCGCATTCTTTTCCAATCTCCGGAGTAGTCAGATTTAATATCACTTATCGGGAGAATATTTAATGCCTCAAAACTACCGCCAAGATAAATCTGGTTTTTTGAATTATCATTCGGAGACAGCCGCTTGATGTAGACCTTGTTACAATTATTTTTAGAATAAAGCCTTAAAAGCTGCTGAAGTGTCATTAAGCGACTGAGGTTAAGGCTTTGACAATGTTATCTCCTATAGCCTGAATGAGGGGAACCACCACAGAATTCCCGAATTGTTTATAAGCCTGGTTGTCTGATACCGGAATCCTGAAGTCTGCAGGATACCCCTGCAGTCTCGCGCATTCCCTTGGCGTTAAGCGTCTGGGATTTGTTTTTGGCTGTGGAACCAATATCTCTGCTCCGTCCTTGTAATAACGTGCACTTATCGTTCTTGTGTAGGATTCTGGATTATTAACATCTATTAGGCCATATCCGAACCCATTTCCCTTTTCTTTATGTTTTCTGGCATAATCTTTAAGATAATTCCAGAGTTTATCCGATAGGGTATATTTTGGATCCACCCTGGAGTCTATCACTTCTCTTAAAGTCATAATTCTCCTTGAAGGCATTTCAGGAAAGCTGAAATCTTCTCTAGATTTAAAGAGTTTCTTGTTAAAACCCACCATAAATGTTCTCTGACGATGCTGGGGTACATAATTCTTTCCGTCCAAAACCTTGAAATAAAAGGTGTAACCGAGATCTTTGAGAGTTTGCTCGATGATTTTAAAGGTTTTTCCTTTATCGTGGGAGACAAGATTCTTTACATTTTCAAGAAAAAATGCTTTAGGCTTGTGAGTTTCGATTATTTCAGCAATGTGAAAAAAAAGGTTACCCTGTTTTTCATCCTCAAATCCGTGTTTTCTGCCGAGGCTTGTTTTCTTGACTACTCCGGCGATTGAAAAGGGCTGACAGGGGAAGCCTCCGCAGAGTAAATCAAAATTTTTCGGAATCCATTTTTTTGTTTCAGGCTTTGTAATATCCCCGAAAGGAAGTTCTCCGAAATTTGTGTAATAGGTCTTTTGAGCCTCCTTGTCCCATTCAGATGTAAATAAACATTCTCCTCCTAAATTCTGAAGGGCAAGTCTGAATCCGCCTATTCCGGCGAAGAGATCAATGAAAGTGAATTTCGGCCTTTCAGGTTTGGGAAACGCGACATTTTCTTTATTACTGAATAATTGGAAAATTGCCTCCTCGGCAATCTGATCGGAAATTGAAACGGACGTATAGTTTTGGAGAATCTCCTTTATATACCTTAAAGCGAATGGTCTTAATTTCTTATTGCTTGAATTGATATAGAGACTTACAACAGCTGAACGATAGTTATCGGGTCCGTATATAGCGGCTTTTAGTATTTTTCCGGCTATATCATAAAGTTTTTGAGAGGTTAATATGTATTCACCGGGGTTTACCTCAGGATTGCTTTTTCCAGTTTTTTTAACGTGGTCTGAACCTTTTCTTTGTGCAGTTGGCATTCCCAGACAACTATTGTTTTCCATCCAGAACGATTTAATTTGTATTTTACCCTCAAATCATTTGCAATATTAGTATTAATTTTATTTAACCACCAATTGGTCCGGGTCTTCGGTATAAGCATCTGACCACGGTGCTTATGCCCGTGCCAGAAGCAACCGTTTACAAAAATCACTGTATTGTATTTGGGAAGAACTATATCTGGTTTGCCCGGAAGGTCAATTGAGTGTAATCTGAAACGGAATCCTCTTGAAAAGAGATATTTCCTTACTATCATTTCGGGCTTTGTATCCTTGCCTCGTATCCGACTCATGTTATAACTTCTGATTTTTTTTGAATGTACATCTGTCATAATTAAAGGGATAAGTGTTTACAGGCATAGTTAAAATCCAATTGTATAAATGTAAATATTATTAGGGATTCACTTCAGTCCCGAGTGGTTTTAAAAAATGTGACAATCAAGGTTCAGGGCTCGTTTTGCTGGAATAAGTAATATTTTTTGACAGTATAAATAAAAAAAGTTTAGTTTAAATAATTTGGGAGGCCATCTATGATTTCAACTCTTTTATCAACCTTCAAGTCCGAACATTTAAGAGGATTTTGGTGAAACAGGCTAACACATTTAACCTAGGTGGAATTCAAATACTTTTTTCTGGCATAAATTAGCTGATATCGCCTGCGATTGGATTACTGTTTTCCGATAATTAGGTCTCCGGTGCGTTGCTTGAATTGACAGACTGTTATTTTGACGGTTTTTGGCGATAAGAAAGTCAATTAAGAGAATTTGGATAATTGCAGGTTATAAGCAGCGAATAGGCTACTGGTGTTGGCTGATATGTGTTAGAGGAACAGACCTTTTAATTTTTAAACGACACCACGATGCAAAAGAACGCGGAATTTGTTCAGGCCCAGACTGTGACGGTTTGACTCCCAGAATTTACTTTCCAGCATTTATTAGGATCATACGAACCTACTTGCATCGTTCAGCGTTTACAAGCAGAAGTTTCAATAATTTTATCGGCCCAAACAAAAGCTAAACAAGATTGAATATGAGTAACCAAGCATCCCAGGCAACAGCGGCCACCCCGTCCAACGGGCAGGCCAA
>CAYYZJ010000711.1:0-2482 GCA_964475615.1 uncultured Flavitalea sp.
CAAAAGACAAGCTCACCTGGCATTTCAAATGCAATAATTCAAGAGATGTTGCCTTTGCCGCTTCCACTGCTTTCATCTGGGATGCGGCCAGGATCAACCTGCCGGGAGGCAAAAAAGCATTGGCCATGTCGGTATATCCCATCGAATCGGCCCTCGATTCGGGATGGAAGCGGTCTACCGAATTCACCAAAGGCTGCATTGAACATTATTCCGATAAATGGTATCCCTTCCCTTATCCTGTAGCCACCAATGTTGCAGGCATTGTAGGCGGCATGGAATATCCGGGTATCGTGTTCTGCTCTTCAAAAAGCAAGGGCGGCGGCCTTTGGGGAGTGACCAGCCATGAATTCGGTCATACCTGGTTCCCGATGATCGTGGGCAGCAATGAACGCAAATATCCCTGGATGGATGAAGGCTTTAATACGTTTATCAATGGCGTTGCCGATCAGTATTTCAATCACGGGGAGTTCAATGATACGGCCAGCCGCCGCAGAAGAGGCGCACGCATGTTCAGGGAAGATGCCGAAAGCATCATGACCATACCCGATGTTACCAGTGGCCGTTATCTCGGCACGAATGCCTATCGCAAACCAGGCATGGGACTGGAACTGCTGCGTTATGATATCCTTGGCGAAGACCGGTTCGACAGCGCTTTCCGTTATTATATCCACAACTGGGCTTTCAAGCATCCTACGCCCTGGGATTTCTTTCATGCTATAGAGAACTACAGCGGCGAAACCCTGGATTGGTTCTGGCGCGGCTGGTTCTTCAATACCTGGAAAATAGACCAGGCTGTAAGCAGCGTGGAATATGTGAAGGGCGACAGTACACAGGGCGCTATCATCACCGTAGAAAACCTGCAGAAGCTGCCCATGCCCGTTATTATAGAGGTCAATGAGGCCAATGGAAAAACAGAAAGAGTAAAATTGCCCGTAGAGGTCTGGCAGCATGGAAGCACCTGGAAATTCTTTTATAATTCCACTTCAAAGATCAAAACCGTAACCATCGACCCCGACAGGCATTATCCGGATGTGAATCCTAATAATAATGTTTGGAGGAATAGAGAATAGAAAATAGGGAATAGGATTTTTTTCTTCCTGTTTTCTATTTACTAATTCCCTAACTTAACGATATGAAAAAATCACTTGCCATTACCGCACTTGCGATTGCTTGTTTTTCCGCAGGCGCCCAGGACAGATCTTTATTTGAAAAGAAAATGCTCGTGGTAGGAGCCGACACCCTGCTTTACCGCGAGCTTTATCCGCTGGCTTATGAAAAGGGAAGAAAATATCCGGTAGTATTATTCCTTCATGGTTCGGGCGAAAGAGGTAATGATAATGAAAAGCAGCTCACCTGGGGAGCCGATCTTTTTCTCGATTCCGCCAAACGTGCCGCATTCCCGGCCATCGTTATTTTTCCGCAATGCCCGGCAGGAAGCTCCTGGGCGCCCGTTGAACGAAACAACAACGATTCACTGGGTTTCAGTTTTCCCGACAAGCCCGGCACCAAACCCCTGCAATTGGTGATGGAGCTCATGAACAGGCTGGTGGAAGATAAAGAAGCCAATCCGAAAAAAATATATGTAGGCGGATTGTCGATGGGCGGATTCGGAACTTATGATATTCTCTGGAGAATGCCCGGTTTTTTTGCAGCGGCATTCCCCATCTGCGGCGGAAGCAATCCCGATCACGTGAAGGACTATGCGAAAAATTTCCCCATCTGGGTTTTTCATGGAGCCAGCGATCCGGTGGTGCCGGTAGCCAATGCAAGGCTTATGGTTCGTGTACTTCGTGAAACCGGCGCCAAGGTGAAATATTCCGAGTATCCCGGCGTTGGCCATGATAGCTGGAAGAATGCGTTCGCGGAACCCGATCTGCTGCCCTGGTTGTTTGAACAGAAGAAAAGAAAATAATGTCAGCGAGTGGTTAGTGGGATAAATATTGACTGCTACTTCCCAACCACCAGCCTGTTATGCTTCCAGGATAATCCTGCTCTTCTGCCCGCCGATCAGTTCCACACTTCGGTTAATGAACTCCGTTAGTTCATTGCCTTTGAGCAATCCTTGCGAAAGCAGGGCCAGGTCGGCCAGGTTATGCACGATCTTTTCCTGCCTTTCTTTATTTTCCTCGCGCAATACTGTTTTATAAACGGGATGGTTGCCGTTCACCGTTAAAGTCACTTCGTCGGGCATATTTGCATAAAAGCTTCCCATGGATCCGCTGAGGGCGGCCATGTCTTTCATGCGCCGCATGAATTCGGGGCGGGTGGCTACAACAGGCGGAGCATCGGGGCTCAGCCCTTTTATCTCCACTGTTACATGCAGGGACGGGATTTCTGTGCTGAACAATTCCTTCAGCTTTGCTTCATCTTCAGCGCCCAGTACGCTGACCAGCGATTCCTGCTTGTCGATCAGGTTATCGGGAATATCACTGTCCACCCGGATAAAATGCACATTCTCCCATTTCATTTCCATCTGGTTTAT
>CAYYZJ010000712.1:0-2824 GCA_964475615.1 uncultured Flavitalea sp.
ACGATCGCTCCGTTTTCCACGGTATATTCCGCTGATCCGGCCAGCCGCTTCCAGCCATTGAGGGTTTTGCCGTCGAAGAGGCTCGTCCAGCCGCTTTGCGCATTGGCTATTGCAGAGCAGGAAAGAAAGAGAAAGAAGAAGATTGATTTTTTCATCTGGCGCATACTGTTTCAGGTTATGATTAAACGAGCATAAAATTAAGTGATAAAATGGCCAAAAAACAGATTAAAATTTCTATTTTTAATTTTCCAAGGTGCCATTATGAAAAAAACAATATTGTTCTATCTTACTCTGCTCAGCACAATGATGTTGCATTCGCAGGAAGTCATTCATTTGTATGATGACAGCATTCCCAATTCCAGGCCGGTCGAAAATGAGGAAGTATCGGAGATCAGGCCCGGCAGCCATATCCTCATTATCAGCAAGGTCACTCAGCCCACGCTCACGGTGTTCCTGCCCCCCAGGGAAAAGGCCAATGGAACGGCTGTGGTTATTTGCCCGGGCGGCGGTTATTCCATAGTTGCGGCTAGCCATGAGGGTTATGATGTAGCCAAAAAATTCAATGAGCTCGGTGTGGCCGCTTTCGTGGTCAAGTACCGTATTCCCGACGATCGCAGCATGATCAATAAAGAGATCGGCCCTTTGCAGGATGCGCAGCGCGCCATCCAGATCGTAAGGCAGCGGGCCAGGGAATGGAATATTAAAGAGAACCGCATCGGCATCCTGGGATTTTCCGCCGGCGGCCATCTTGCCTGTACTACAGGAACTCATTTCAATAAAGCGGTCATCAGCAATCCGGCCAAAATCAGTCTGCGCCCCGATTTCATGATACTGGTTTACCCGGTGATCAGCTTTTCCGACAGCATCGGTCATCTGGGATCGAGGGATAATCTGCTGGGCAAAAATCCTCCGGAAGAAAAGATCAGGTATTATTCCAATGAGCTGCAGGTGACTGCGCAAACGCCGCCTACTTTCCTGGTTCATGCCAAAGACGACGACGTAGTGAAAGTGCAGAACAGCCTGGATTTTTATGATGCGCTGAAGAAGAAAGGCGTGCCTGCCGAAATTTATCTTTTCGAGAAAGGAGGCCATGGCTTTGGTCTCAACAATCCGACGAGTGATGTAAAGTGGATAGACCTGGCGGCGCAGTGGATGCGGAAGAACGGCTGGCTTACGCGATGATCATCTAACCGGCAAACACATTGTCCCTGTCTTCTTCAACAATGAGATACTGCTTTCTGCCGATGGTCAGGTAATAAAGCAGGTAAAGCAATGCCGGCAGGATCAATACTGTTCGCAGGATATAGCTCCATTGCGGCCTTTGCTGACCGGAGGAGATCAGGTTGATAAAAACGCCGGAAGCCAGCAGGATAAACAAGAGCCAGTAATATTTCATTCCATTTCTCACCAATATATATTGAATTTCATTCTGGCTGAGATCAATTACCAATTCAGGACTGCTGTACCAGGCAATCCTGCACTGTATCCGGTGGCTGCCCGGTTCAACCGGGTATTCTTCCGAAGTTCCGTTCCTGATGCTGCCTGCTTCTGCGCCGTCGATGAATACTTTATAGCTGCGCGTCCGGTTCAGCCATTCGGAGCGGCGGGTGAGGATGATCTTTGTTTTGTTCTCCATATTATTGCATTTGCCGCCCGCTATTCCAGTCCGAACAACCCCCTGTTCAGCAACTGCAGCGCCTGTGTTTTATAAGATGAGGCAAGCAGCAGGCTTACGTTGTGCTTGCTTCCGCCATAGCTCACCATGCGGATGGGAATGGAGCTGAGTGAATCGAACAGCTTACTCAATACATCTTTCGTTTGTGCGATCTCGTTACCTACGATGGAAACGATGGTATAATTTTCTTCCACCTCGATGACGCCGAAAGGCTCCAGCTCTTTTACGATCTCTTTAAGATGGCCGGCATTATCGATGGTAACGGACACGGCTACTTCAGAAGTGGTGACCATATCGATGGGCGTGCGGTATTTTTAGTATACCTCGAATATCTTTCTCAAAAATCCATAAGACAGCAGCATCCGGCTGCTTTTGATTTTGATGGCATTGATGCCGTCTTTTGCAGCACTCGCTTTTACGCCGGTAGAACCTGCTTCCTGCTTGATAACGGTTCCGGCGGCTTCGGGCTGCATGGTATTCAGCAGTTTTACCGGAACATTCTGCTGCTGGGCAGGCCAGATGCAGGTAGGATGAAGGATCTTGGCGCCGAAATAAGCCAGTTCTGCTGCTTCATCGAAGCTCAGTTGTTCAATGGGAATCGTTTTTTTCACTACGCGCGGATCGTTATTGTGCATACCGTCGATATCCGTCCATATTTCACAAACCGATGCGTTCACTGCAGCGGCGATCAGTGAAGCACTGTAATCGCTGCCGCCTCTTTTGAGATTGTCCACTTCGCCTTTTGCATTTCGGCAGATATAGCCCTGGGTGATGAACAGGGATCTGTCTTTATACTTCTGCAGCAGTTGGTTCAGCTTTGTCCTGATGGAACTGACCTGCGGCTCATCATGGGCGTCGATGCTCATGAATTCGAGTGCAGGCAGGAGCGCATGATCTATGCCCTGTTCTTCCAGGAACACGCTGAATAATTTGGTCGAGAGCAATTCGCCCTGTGCAAGGATGTCTTTGTTCAGCGCTTCACTGAATGAGATCCTGAGGATGATGTTGAGGAATTCAAAATGCTCGGCTACTATGGCCTTGGCTTTTTTGTATGTTTTTTCGCTTTTTACCAGTTCCTTGATGAATGACTGATAATGGGCTTCGAGCTTATCGATCTGTTGCTTAGCCTGTTCGCGTTCGCCGGCTGCA
>CAYYZJ010000713.1:0-11619 GCA_964475615.1 uncultured Flavitalea sp.
TACAAATTTCCAGCGCCATTGATTTCATTATCCTTCTCTTGTCCATTGAACCCAAACCGATAATTCCCACTTCCACTCTGCGCATACTCCCTCCCCGGCTGCAAAAACCCAAACGGATAATAATCATTCGCACTCACCACATCCGGTTTAAAATAATCCACCGTACTATCCGTAACCGCATGCCCATACTTCTTATCACTAACCGTAGCCAGCACATTCCCTAAATGATTCGTCAGTTCAAAGAGCTTGTTTCCTCTTGCAAAACTAACTCCATATCCCGTGCCAAGCAATGGTAAATCTACCAGCGGAATAGTATCCAGATGCTGCATATTGGTGCTTGCCTTCAGCATGCCCAGCCTGCTGCTGCCATAAAGATGCAGCTCCGTCTGGCTGAGATCACCGTTGTTGATAGAATCATTGCCGCCGGTATACACGCTCATTACATTGCCCTGCGCGTCGCGTACATACCAAGTGCTCAATGTATCGCTGCCGGTAATTACCGATTTGCTGATGCGGTTGCCTGAAGCATCATAGGTATACAGGATGGTTGTGCCGTTATTCTTCGCAATGATGCTGATCTTTCCATACACCGTCCAATCGATACCGGTTATTCCTTCCAGACTGTCTGAGATCATATTGCCGATAGGATCATAACGATAATTATTGGACGGCTGGTCATCAATATCTGTTGAATAATTGGAGGATGAAACCATATCATGAATATGATTAAGCTGGTTGGTTCCTCCATTATAATTATAGAACAGGCTGTCCATATTCAGCGGCTGGCCGGCGAAGGTATTGTTGCCATGCCGTGTATAGCTCAGAATATTGCCATTCGGATCATAGCTGATATGCTCCTTGAAATCCGGCAGCTTGGTCAAATCATGCCATGGATCTGAATTTCGCTGCCAGGCATCCATGTGAACCATCCGGTTGAGCTGATCGTATTGATAATTGTACAGCAGCGGATGAGTAAGCGCCGTAATATTCACTCCCATGCTGCTGATATTGCCATTGAACAAAGGCCTGTATTCCGAACCCAATGTGGTATTGACCGATGCATCCGGAGGAGTAGCTCCGCTGATGGCTTTGAAATCGCCGTTATAATAGTTGAGCAGGAAATCATATGCATTCCCAGCCACTACACTGCCTGGCGTTCCATCCTGTAAAAGCGTATATCCGGTTCCGTTATATACAGGAGGGTTGACCGCCTTCAGCCAGCCATGCAATGTATATGCGTAGTTAAGGCCCTGCACCTGCTGCTCGCCAAGAATGGTACGAGCCAGCGGGCCGTGGGCATAATAGCTGTAAAACGCATCATTGTCCCAGTTAATGCTGTCCTTGCTGGTCAGCACATTGGTGATGCGGTTTTCAGCATCATACAGATAATTGTGATAGAAAGCATCGGGTTGGCCATGCTGGTAATCCACCTGATTCACCTTGCCGCTTACCAGATCGTATTGATATACTATTTTCTTAAAGCGGTTGCCTGTCCTGTTCATTGGGTTTTGCGTGCCGGCAAAATCATTCCTGCCGAAATCCTGTACCAGGGTATCTACATTGCCCAATATATCATAACTGTAATAAGTGGATGCGGCATGATAGTTATTGTTCTGATCAGAGGCGGTTTTATAGAGTGCCGTCCGCGAAACCCGGTTGCGCAGATTCTTGGCCCATAGCTCGGGTTCCAGCGGACTGTATTCATAATCATACGTAGTTTGGGTGATCTGCTCGCGGGTGGACGAAGCATTGGTCAGCCAATCGGTCAATGAAGCCTGATTGCGGCTGATGGTATCCGTTATAGCATCTGCGCTGGTCAACTCGCCCACTTCAACAATACGGCCGATGGAATCATACAAGGTATAACTGTAATTGTTGCCTGTATTCTGTTTGGCATTCTGCGAAACGGCCAGCCTGCCCAGCCGGTCGTACCAGAAATGGCTGAGCCCTCCGTCGGGTGATTTTTGAGCTATCACCTGGTTCAGAGTATTGTACCGGTAGTTAGTGACCAGCGTATGCGAAGGCACCTTAACTGTTCCTGCAGCCCTTGCCACTCTGACGGAATCGAGCCAGCCTGCATCAGTATGCTGATCAACGCCTGCTGGCGGAATGGTTTTAACGAGATTACCAGCCTGGTCATAATAATATAAAGTATAATGATATTCATTTTGAGGATGCGTTACCGTAAAGCTTTCATACCGGTAAGCCTGCAAGCAGGTGCTCATGTACCGCTGCTCAAAATCTCCTGTCAGTGAATCGCGGTAACTGCTACTCAGCACCGTTGCCTTGCTCACTGCAAAGAAAGTGCTGTCGCTGCAGGCAGTAACGGAATCTATGCCAACAGGCGGAAGGATTGGATTCGATTTACCACAGAGCAATGGGCCATTATAGATATTATAACAGGTATTGCCTCCAGGACATTTGATGGCTGAATCGGAAAGCGTAAGATAGCCTTCCTGCAGGATAGTATCCGTTCGGGTTGCTGTCAATAAATTGTTATTACCCAAAGAATCATTCCAAATCACCTTGACGAGCGTAAAACTATCCATGCCTATAGTTGTGCTGCTGTCGTAGCATCCGGCACTGCCTGATGAAGAAAGATTGAGTACCATGACATGGTTATTCTCTGTGCCCGCAAGCGTGAATGTACTGTCGGCATTCTGTGTTACCCGGCCGATCGTTTGTGTTCCCGGCAATGCTGTTTGTATGGACCATTGTTTATTCCCTGCTGCATTCATCTTTTGCCAATAGATGTTAGCTGTATTATTGCCGGTTTCCCCAACCAGATATCCGCCGTCTAAGGTGGGAATGACACATCCGGTAGGTGCAGAAGAATTGCCACCGGGTGGAGGAGCAAACTGTTTGTAAAATTGGACAGTACCGTTTTTGGAAAGCCCAACGGCTGCCATCAGGGCACCGCCTGTAAAATCTCCATGCCCGGAAAGGGTTTCCAATAAATAGCCGTTACTGCTCGGATATATAGATGCCAGGTATACACTGGAATCTGTTTCCGTACTGTTCTGATAATTCCATCCGTTAATGATATTACCGGTACTTTCATTGATCTTATAAAAAGCACCGAGATAACTTCCTTCAGAAGTATTCCAAGAAATTCCTGATATAAGAATTGTATCCCCCGATTCTGCAATCGCACTCGCATCATCGCTTGTAGTAGTACCAAATTGCCTTGCCCAACTTACCGTGCCTGTCGAATCGAGCTTGACCACTAGAAAATCGCCAACAGATGGAAAAAAATTATAAATTCCCGTAGCAGCGTATCCTTTATCATGCGTTTGTATAATATCCACTCCATATTCTCCAAAAGCAGTAGCAAATCCGATGTTTTTTGACCACATGGTATTACCGGCGGCATCCAATTTTACAATGTAAACATCACCATTCGGATCCTTGCCTGATTTCGTTGTACCAATAGCGATATATCCATTATCAGAAGTTGTCCTGACACGTGCAAACTGGTCATCATGCGATCCTCCATATATTTTAGCCCATTGAATATTGCCCGCATGGTCGGCTCTCGCGATGTAAGCGTTTTGTCCTCCCAACCCTCCTGCTGAAGTTAAGCCTGCTACAATATATCCTCCATCAGGAGTGGGTCGTATATCTCTCACCTGATCCTGCCCGCCGGAATTAAATATGTTAGTAATTGTCGTTCCCAGGCATTTCGTACTATCACTGATCGATCCTGCATGGTTCGCACAGGTATCCATGAACTCCAGGTATTCCCATGCCTGCTTGCCATATCCAAGCCTGTTGTTCATATAATTCTGGAACAGGATATTCTTTTTTATCTGTACGCTGTCGTAATCGTTGGCAAATGCCGGGGTATCGGCGGGATAGCTTTGCAGATATGCATGATACAGTGAATCCATTACAGTGCAACTGGTGCAGGCCGAACCTGAATAGCATTGCATGGCAGGAGGCAGATAGATTGGCCTGGATAAATTCCTGCAGGCAGCCGAATTGGTGGTATTGCTACACATGGTGCGCAGTTGATCGAGATCCGCATCGCTCATGGTGATCTGCTGTGTTCTGAGCAGATAAGCAGAGAAAGAAACATCTCCCCGGGCCGATAAAGTATACGTATTATACAGGTCATTGATTAGCTTGCATTCGCAATCCGATGGCCGCGAATACACCGGCTTGGCGCTGTAAACCGGCTGCTTATCATAAGGCAACGGTGAAGTGATCAGCTCGGCATTGCATGCCAGCGAATTGGAAATGCCGTGAAGCTGGTTATACGTATTGATGATATCTTCAAAACTGGTGAATGTATAAGCGGTGCCTGGCGGTGTATAAGTAACTCCTGCTGGCAAGGTGCTTGCACCCATGGGATGATCGCTATCGCAGGCTTTCCGGCATAATCCCATCAATCTTGGCAAAATGGAATCGGTAAGCGCAGCAGCACTATAATTACAAGGCGAAAGCTGCTGTGCCCATTGCAATGCAAAAGCTTTACAGGTTTGATCATAATAACTGTTCAAAGAATCCTGGACAATTGTCTGGGTCCTGCTGGCGGCAGTAGGCCCGTCGCCTGAATTGAGGTTTTTCAGATTGGTTTGATCCAGGCTCGATTTGATATCATTAAACTCGGGATTGTGTCCTTTCGCAAAAAGCGCTGCGGCTGTAGTATTATTCTTGTTTAATACCCGGCTATTGGCAAAGCTGCATCCCTGTGGATTGCTGACCAGACTGGTTACAATATCATATTTAATACCCAGGTAAAGCTGGCGGAAATTTCGCCAGGCCATATCCAGGTCGCCCTGGCACATCGCATCAGGATTAAAATTATTGGCAGCATTGTTGGCATAAAAATTAATACAATCCGTTTTGCCGGAATCGCATTTTGCCATGGCGCATGCAAGCGCCCACATGCTCATCGATGAATTGCCGCCTGCTGCCTGCAGATAGGTTGTCAGTTTGCTTTCAAGAGAATTTTTTAGTTGGCTGCTTTCCGTTGACAATGGATCAATATTGGCAGTCACTACAGGATACTGTGATCCAAATGCACTGTTGCCGGTAGGATTCAGAAATCCCTGGTCATGCGCATCCTGGTAATTGTCAATGGCCTCCATGCGCCTGTCCCACATATTACTGGCCTTCTGTGCCTGCAGGGCCAGCAGCTTGCAATATTCCGGGTGGTATGGCAACAAAGCTTCTGCCCAGGAAGAACGGAAATTCTGTACAAACTGGGGCATCGATAATGATCCTGGATCAACCATAAGATCAGATTCCTGATTGTATACGCTGTCGGGATTGCCATTGATATCCTTATAATGAACGGCGCTTAGCTGGTATACCGGGATATAATCAGTATCGCCCGGCGGAGCATAAAAAATAGAATAGATATCCTTGTTGATTCCTTTAGATGTATCAGCATATTGTCCAAAAGGAGGGGTCATATCCTGCAGCATGGCATTGCGGATATCGTTGTCGGCCGTTGAGCTGTCGCCGCATAAAGCAGAACAGGAAGACAGCGCATTCTGATAAGCCGTCATTGCCTCTTGCCTGTATGCAGCCGTATCTGCCAAAGACAGACCGGTTTTATTGATGAAATTAGACCAGAATTGGTCCCAGGTACCTACACTATCGCGGCAGGCGCTGCAGGTCGGAGCGCATTGCGTATTGGCCGCTGCCACAAGCGCTTTTTGTTCATCAATAAATTGCTGAATCGATTTGCAGGTATTATTGGGGAGATAAATACTGTCGCGATAATACACATAAGCATCCCGGTTTACGGTCAGCTTCTTGGTCACTTCATAATTTCCTTCCGGAAGATTGGGCAGTGTGAAAGAGAAGGTTAAGGGAGTGGGACTACCTTCGCAAGAACCGGGAACGCCCATACTGATATTATGCAACACCGTATCGTAAGCATGATTGCCGGGGAGCAGTTGATTATTGCAGTTATCCGTTACCGTTATCTCCAGGTCATAGAGACAGGTATAACAAATATCTTGCTGGTTGCAGTTTTTCTCAGTCAGAACAGAAGGGTTGAGACTATAGTTAAATACGTAATCCCCCGGAGTAGGTACTACCAACGACCTCTTGCTGATAATACTCTGATCCTGTAAAAACACAGAATTGGAATCGGCCAGGTTTTCTGTAACTGTTGCATTTGAATTGGAAGGAAGGGTGGCAATGCCGGAGGGAGCAGCGCCGGCTAAGGCAGTAGCGATGGTACGGCCATGCATATCAAGATAGCTTACGCTATACTGGCCATTGGCATCCCTGACCATATTTTTAAAATAATGGGAATAGTAACCCACTTCCGTGCCGAACAAAGCATCCAGCTCATTTTGATCCGGCGTACCATAATAGTAATTGGTTTCATGACCGCTACCCAATTGGTGATCCGGGCCTACACCGCCCTGCCTGCTGATGCGGCCCGTATTATCCGGAGTATATTCTGTTTCCGTAAAAGGATAATCATGAGCATCGGGAATGAACTGGTTCAGGCCGGTAAATCTTGAAGGGTTATGAGGAGAATAATAAAAACTTGCACCGGAAATATTGCTCATGGAATCGGCACGCATGCCGCAATACAATGCCGGATTGGCAAGACTGTCGTAATTGGATTGGCTGTATTCAACTCCATTTACACCAACATTGAATCCAGCAGTATACTGAATAAAATTGTTCAATGTGGGAGAAGGCATAACCTGTATAACAGGTCTTCCCTGATAATCGTAATATGTTTCTGCTACAATAGCTGTATTGGTCGTATTGTCTTTAGTAACGGTCTGGCGTCCACGAAGACTGCCGTCAAAATACTGCACCACTACCTTCCGTTTGCCTTCCTCGGCAAAACTGATATTCGATTGCCAGTTCAATGGCCGTTCATGACCTGTATACTCATACTGTCCCATTACCGAAGGCAAAGCGTCCGAACTCCATATAGCTGCCGTTACAGCGCCGGCGGCTTTAATCTGAACCGGCCTCACCCTGATGAACAATGTTCCCGAATCATCGTAAATAAGCGGAATATTATAAGAAGTGGATGTTATACTGACGCGGCTGGCATTATTCAAAAAAACAAGAGCAGGTTTCAGCGGATTGCCGTAACGGTAACTATCCAGCGCCCGTTTGTCGATATAAGTCCATTCCAGATCATACTGATCCGCTCCCAATACTGCCGTCCAGTTTACCGGCAATTCATCGGCATTCGGATCAGCAGAAGGATTGACTGTTATGTTGGTAACCGTAGTGCTGCAGGAAAAACTAAAATCGGGTTTGGCAACAAGCTGGTTTTCGATCATGAGCGCTGTCGTAGGGTCCCAGGTGCTTACATTGCTCGTAACCGATACTACCTTAACCGTTACCTTATGGGCGCCGCTGAATACAAAGCTGCTCCTGCTGTTATAGGTATGCGCCGAATCATAGTTAACGGTAAAATCATGTTCGATGGAGCTGGTATCGTTGGAGCCGGTAGTGTAAGAAATATGTAAACGTACAGTAACACTGAAAGCACTCCGCAGGTAAACAAAGCTGGCTTCATTGATCATCAGGGTTACTACATTCTGCACGCGGTAAGCAGTATCGATCTGGCCTATATAGGAGGGATTGAAAAAAGCCGAATCTTCCACGGTGCGCATAGAATCCACTTTTATCTGATGCTGTCCTCCGTCCAGCACTGCTTTTGCTACAATTCCTCCGTTGCCGGCCCATGAATCCTGCAATAGAAAGTTCATGCTTATCAATAAGCAAAGCCGGAAAAAATATAGTTTCTGCCTGGTGTTCATAAACCGGGGTTATTGGTTTAAGGATGTATTATAAATTTGATAACCCTTGTACTTACCGGCCGGCTCAAACCGGCCATTGATCTTTGCAAAAAAATTGGCTTCATCAAAGAGCGATTCGTTAAAACTTCTCTGCCGGTAATTGCTGAAAATCATTTCTATCTGGCCTTTCTGTTGGTAAAGACCTGGATGCCCAGGCCGGTCTATCTGTTCTTGTCCTACCAATTTTTCAGTGTTCAGGGCATACACGATCCTGCTTAAAAAACCGGTTTGTTTACTTCTCGTCATAATTATCTGCGTGTATGGCTGGCCGGGAGGAAATACAATGGTCAACGTTTCGGATTGAGCCGATCCTGAAGCGGTGGCCTGGATGCCATCCAAATGCGCCAGCATGCTGTCTACCAGACTAAGTGGATTGACCGTATTGCGGCCATGCATTTCGGACAGGTATATAGACTTATCCTCTTTTCTTACCTGGATGGTATAATTATCGGTAACAACCGTTTCCACTTCGTCAAGCACAAAACGGCAATGTCCTTTATCCATCTGCACCTCGCCCTGTAAAGAATCCAGGTGCCTGGAAAGCTGGTTTTGATTGGCATAGAAGTATTTTATCCCGAAGCTGAGATAGGAAGCGTGCTGATAGGCCTGCTGCAGTTTTTGTAAAAAGGATTTTATATCTGCTGTGCCTTCCTGGCCCATGACCGGCATAATCATTTTTCCCGTCAGCAAGAGGCACATTACCCATCGCCATTTTGTTTTTATAATGTTTACAGTCATGTTCATGTCAGTTTTTTAATAATGCGCTTCTTGTTTCTTTAATGGTTTGTATACCCCGCTGGGTTTCTTTTTTCACCCGGATCAGCGTTCCATCATCGTCATATTCATAGAAGCTGGCATAGTTGTTCTCATCCATCTCAGCCATCAGCCGCAGATTGATCGGGTTATAGATATATGATTTCATTTCGGCATTGTACGGGTGAAATCTTATATCATCGAAATAAGTCGTGGAAGAATCCGAAGCCTGGAGGATGAGTTGCATACTGGTTGCATCTGAAGGAATATCAACTACTGCTTCATAGCGCTGCCATCCTTCTATCATATTGCCGGAAGGACTGAGTGTAAGGCTTGTGCCGTCTCCTCCTGTAAAATGTACTTGTATATGATTGCGCGAATAGCTCAAGCAGGTGCATACATTCTTTTCTTTAACCCAGGCACCCAGGAGCATTTTTTTCCCTGCAAAAGGAGCAAAAGGAGGAAGTACATTGTTTGAGGATGCTTTAACACCGGCCAGGTAAGCGCCCTGGCAGCCGGAACTCGTTGTATCGGTGAGTTGGGGGTCATTGGGATCAGGGCCGGGCAATACCGGAACGGCAATGATGATACTGCTGTCTTTTTCTATCCGCAGGCTGTACAGTCCGGTATGGGCCATGGAATCGCTTATTGATGACTGATAGGATGAGAAGTCGAAAGGCCTTGTTTCGGCACATACTGTATCGCAGGAGTTGGGGACATATCCGTAATCTTCAAATCCTTCGAATGCCGATTCCTGGTAACGGCTGTTTTGTATCATGGCTACCGGTAACGTTAATCCGTAACCGTAAATGCCGGATTTATAAATATTCAACGGGTTCTTGTCTTCCAGCTCAAATCCTTTTCTGTTAAAAAGAGTAGTCGTACTGTTCCAGACCCATCGCGTGGTATCGTAAGCAGGAATCCAATGGCCACTCTGTAGTGTCCAGAACGGCGCAAAATTGCTGATGGTACCATTGCGGCGGATATCGGTCGACTGAACAGGATCCGATTCCGTACGGCGTCCATAATACACATAAGATCTCTCCGGCCTGAAATTGCCAAGCAGTCCATACTGATAAGGATTGACCACTGTATCGGTAATGCTGCTATAACAACTGCGGCCGATCGTAGTGTTGCAGGATATGGTAGAATGATATTCCAGTACGGCGCCCAGCGTATCAACAAACGGCTGAAAAACATAAGTGATCCGCATGGCAGGCCATTTGGTTGAATCGGCATAACGGGTGGAATAGAAAGTGGAATAATAATTATTATAACCGCCGAGCAGATAGGGAGGAACAGTTTGCTGCGCTGCTGCTGCGCTGTCATATGTCGAATGCAACATGCCGGAACCCTGGGTAAGCACAAACGTATTGGAAGCATAGGTTCCATTGAGGTAACCGGAAAGATAACTTAACACATCCAGTGTGTCATTCTGGAATGCTGTGCTGTTTTTCACGCCCATATACCAGTTACTGTAATACGACTGGTTTATAGTTGTATCCAGGGGCAGGTAAGGGAACCAGCCAGCAGGTGAAGCCAATGCATATCCGGTAGAATCAACCGGGTTTACCGAATTGGCATTGGGCCACTCAGGCGCCGAGTGCCCGCGCAGGTCGGCCTGCAGGAATAGTTTTGCAGAAATGATATTTGCCCAGAGAGGGATCTGATTTAGCTTGTCGAAACGCAATACAGATACGGCATTCCGGGAATTGCCTGCTATATTGAGATTATTTTCTATCAGTAAATGATCGGAGGTTGAATCAACCGTTAATAAACTATCGAGATAAATAGGACAGGATTGCGTAGAAAGCAGGTTGGCCGAAAAATCAGGATATAGGGTAATGGTAACGGTATCGGGCGGAGGCGCTGTTATTCCCGGATTTTTATAATGCACTTTTCCCGATGCATCGCAGGATTGGCTGACCATTTGATACATGCTCATAGGAAGACCGGAAATACTGCGGAAATCAATGACCTCATCTCCCAGCCTCGCCATGTAAAGAGCACTGTTACTGTCTGTACTCAAGGCATAGTAAGGCAGGTATTTATTGGCGTCAAGAATGGGGCAGCCTGTTGTGCTGATGCCTGCTTCGGTTGCGAGGCTGCCTACTGTTTTATGAGCAGCTTTATTCAGGAACAATTGCCGGCTGGTTATCAGGTAATCGAAAAAGGGTTTGAGACAGGAGCAACCACCATTGGCTGCATCGGCACTGTCGTTGGCATTGCTGACACAGGTTGTGAATATGTCGGATCTTCTTTTATCGGCCACTTTCCAGTACTGACTTAATTCCATAGCAGAAGAATTGATCACGCGTGAGCTGTCGTCGAATACAAGGTGATACACACCGTGCTCATCTGCCCTTAGCGGATTAGCCAGTGAAACCACCGATCCTACAGAGCTGTTCATATTCCGGTGGCCGGAACGGATCACTTTAAGACTTACATCATTTCCAGAAAAAGGAGCTCCATACTGATCTACCAGGAAGAGGTGCTGCGGCCCTCCATGAAGAAGGGCTGTATCGATCACCCACAGTTTATAGGCATCCGGGAAAGAAGCAAAGAGATTGCTGCAATTGGTTCCGATGGTCTGTTTGCTATAGATCAGCAATTCATCACCTGCAGATAGATAAGTGGTATCGGCCTGGCTGAGCCCGGCGGTGATTTTGCCGTTGGTAATAGTAAGATGACTTAAAGTGGCGTCGATATTCTGGTAAGCCGGCCCCGCTCCTTTATAAACCCAATGCGCAGGATAGGTAAATTCATAAATGGAATCGCCGAATTCATTTTGCGTTCTTACCAGTAACGGATCTCCCGTTTCGGCATCGTAGAGCAGGTTCTTTGAATATATTTTGCTGCCCTTGTCCATGTGCACCACGCTGTCGAGGATGCCGTAACGCTGAATGATCTTGGTTATGGCCACTGAACGGAACTGGTTTGTTTCCTGCTGATAAAGACCCAATACGGAAGGAATGGCCACGGGCCAGACGCCTGCTGCAAAAAGGTCGAGATCGAGATTAACATTTCCGCCTATCGATTTCGAAGTTTGATCGCGCATATCAGCCATCAG
>CAYYZJ010000714.1:0-4874 GCA_964475615.1 uncultured Flavitalea sp.
TCTACTCCGCCTTTCAATGTTATCCAGGCTGGGAAGAATATAAACTTCATCAATAATGGCGTAACAATAAGTTATATGGCTGGAGTGTACAAGGACGGGGCCCTCCAAAAAACCTATGAAATTAAACCAGTTAATTTCATCCCATCTTCGATCGGAGATGTTTTTGCCGGTGTGGCACAGGTACCGGATGTGCCGACAGTCGAAATACCACTTGATGGAGACGGCGATTTTTACATTAGAGTTCGATCCGGGGCGGCCTTTGATAACAGCGATGAAGACAAGAAAGCCAGAACCCAAAATATTATCAACGGAGTAATGTATTCCCTTGGCGCCATATTTCAACAGATCGATAGCAAGTCGTGCCTCGTAACAGCAATGAAAAAAGCGACTGACCTGACTACATCGTTTGTTACTCAACCTGGCTATTCAACGTCTGAGCTAACCAGTGCACAGGGATTTGGGTTTAAGATTTACGAAGTATTGAGTTTCTGTCTTGGGAACGCCAAGGATCTTGCCGAATGTGCGGCAGAGCACCAAGGGATTGATATAACGCAAGATCAGGGATTCAAATTTCTTTCGGCGTTTTCAAAATATACCACCTATTTAGGCTGGCTGAGCCTGATCGGGAACCTAGGGATATCGTCCGTTGTCGTCTACCAATTCGTTGCAGAATCTCCCGCATTTGACTATTGTTATCATGTAAGCGGAGGAAGCGTAACATCGTGTAGTGACCAGACATTTAAGTATAAAGTATCATCATTCGAACGACATTATCATGATTCAAAGGGCATAACAAGTGATCCGACCTCGTCAGGGGATGCGGGAGCATTGACATTATACAAAAATAGCGACAGCTGTTTCTTCTGGTTTGTGGGTGCTGGCTTCAACTGGAGTTTTAAAGGCAAATATTCAGGAACCACGGTTACCCTAACCCAAATGCAATATATAGATGGATTCCATCCGCTGACTTCCTCCGTTACATTTTCGACAACTGATCAAAAAATATCTTTTACGGCGCATATTGCCTACTATTATGCTCCAAATGATGAAACCTATTTCGACGATGATCCGGTTGTGTTGGAAAAAGTGATTAATTAGTTTGAGCAACACATTAGTTGAAAAGGTTAGATCTAGCCAGGATCTTGGTATAAATCGCCCAAAAGGTGGCTGTTGGATGGTCTGTCGCAATCAACATCTAAGAATGTCGCAGAAGCCATGCGCCCCTTCGGCTTTTACAGCTCAATTTTACAGCATAAATCTAATCTCAATATGCTGAAAATGACTAAAACAAAACGCATGTTAATCGCAATTTTGCTGGGTGCTGTAGTGATGTTTGCCTGGGGCGGCCTTTCACATTTGGTTGCATATTCTCCCCCTGATCGGCTGCAGCCGCTTATACCGGAGTCCGCAATTCAATTCGGGACGCACTGCACCCCGAATTCAGGATAGACATTTCAGTAGGCAATGAAAATAAAAATGACCCTATAAATGTATAGGGTCTAAAGATGGGAATATCATTAGCCTGCACTTGCAAGCCAGGGAATTATTTGGTAGGTTTTACCTTTTTTTGGCCGAAATACTTCTTCAATTCGGCAAAGCTCATGCCTTCCGTTTCGCCAGCGATTTTCGTCCTCCGCTCCCGCATAAATCCAACGGCGTCAAACTCCTTCTGTTCCTTCTTCACTGTCTTTTTAGTATTCATAATAAATAATTTCTTTGGGTGATCGAATATCAATAGTAGGATAGCCTAGCTTCATATTGACGGAATTGTACCCCCGTATCCTTTGCACATTCACGATATGCTTAAAGTTCCAACTTACCAGAATATCTACCCTCTGGATGGTTGCCAGGGCAATATGAAAACAGTCTACCCGGCTTGTTTTTCCTACCACCTTTTCGGCAAGATATGTGTCGGCCAATTGTACCGCTTCTTCCGTTAGCTCGATTTTGGTGGCTGATCCTGCGGATAGCTCGATAAAAAGATTCCGGATCATTTCAGGGGCTTCCTGCAATTCTCCTTCGGTAATATCCGAAAGAACTACATGAAATTGCCCTAACTTGATCTTTTCAAAGAGTATCCGGGTGTCTTCCTCAAATTCAGTATCATAATAGCCTCCGATGACCGAAGTATCGAGATATATGCGCTGAATATGGCTTGCCATTGTTACAAATTTAATACTTTTTCTCCTGAAAAGCTAGTGCGGGTCAATGTCCTATCCCCTTCTTCTTTTTCTTCTTCTTAAGGTAAGCTTCTGTCAGTTCATAAGGTACTCCGCCGCCCTCAGGTTCAACAGGCTTCAACAATTCCAGTATCAATGGAGACAGCGCCTTCTGGGGCGTCGGGGCAGGAGCCGAAGCCGGGGACTGCCGGGTGGCGGATCTGACAAGTATCGCTTTTTTTCGCTCCTTCGGAGAAAGCCAAGCTGTAATATCCCGGTTTTGACGCATAGCCGCCAAAGCTTTTTGCAGGTTTCCCAGCGAGAATTTGCGGTCTATCTGACTGCTTTTGAAACGATCCTTGCCGATACTGAAGCTGATCCCTTGTAGCTCCTGAGTTTGTCCTTTATATTTATATAGGGTGTGGATACCCTGGGCGATTAGGCGTAATTCCAGGTCTTTAAGTGTCCGGCAATGGGGCAGGTTATCTACGATGGCCTGGTAAATCTTGTACCGGTTTAACTCCGATTGGCTCATTGCTTCCAGGTGGGTCAAATCGAGGTTTTTGCCTTTAGCCGGGATGAGTTTGTACTTCCGGGTCAATTGCTGAGCGACCTTTTTCCCCAGTAACCCGATCCAGCCGTCTTTTATTACCTTACCGTCATTGTCTACCATGTTAGCCAGGATATGCAGGTGCAAGTGAGCCCGGTCAGTATGTTTGACGATGACATATTGGGTATTTACAATGCCTAATCCTTCCAGATATTCACGGGCGATCTGCGTCATAGTTTCATCCGTGGGTTTCTCGCCAGGATAAAAACTCAGGGCTGCATGAAAGCAAGCCTTCTGTTTGGAAGGCCGTAGTTCACTTTGGGCGATAAAATCCTCTGCCATCAGCTTATAATCATATCCTCTTACACCCAGGTAATCCAGTATTTCCGCTCCCGGCTTCTTGGAAACATACCGGCCCGCATGGTAAAAGGAATGCCCAGGGAATACATTACTCACCATGCTGTAACTTATTTAGAAGGCCATGAATTAGCTGCAGGCAGGCTTCCAAAAGAAGGCGGATGCTGCCCATGCCTTCCCTATTGGCGACTTTTGCCATCTGATTAAGGTTATTCGCCATGCCGATTAATTGCCGGATAATATGTCGCTCTTCCTCTGTTAACCGGGCGGTGACCTTGGCAGTAATGGCCGCCTGCCGGAGAAATTCTGAAATATTAATTCCGGCCTTCCCGGATTTTTGCTGAAGGATATAATGCTCCAATTTGCTAAAACGGGCTGTAATTCGAAGCTCTCGTTTGAGTTTTTTGGTGGGTCTTCCAACTTTCTTTTTTTTCAACCGCACTGTTTCCATATCTCACTTTTTTGGCTGTTTTTCTGCCGGCCGATAGGCCGGCCTCTTTTTACGACCAACGGGAGCAAAAAGCGAGCGTGGTTGGAGGACTTTCTGTCCGACAACAACACCGCTCGCCCTAAAAACTCTAAAAGCCCTTACTCCTTATTGGCTTTCTTTCTCCGCAGTCTTACGCCTGCGACCGGCTTCCGGTTTCTCCGGGCTGGCGGACGGCGCTTTTGCCGCGTCCTGGCCGAAAATCTTCGGATCAACCTGTCCGTATTTCCGTAGTCCGGCTTTTAAATCCATCCATAATTGGATATTGAAATCCGCCAGTTCCATCAGCTCGTCTACTGTCAATCGATGCGGATTCGATAGCCCGGCAGGTATTTTATTGTCCGGTTGTTCTTCGACGAGCGATAAAATATTCGGGGCATATCCTTCCCCGATCTCCAAAGACTTGCCGATGGCAACGCTGTTTCCAAACAGCTTTACTTGCTTTCCGCTGCTCAATTGCAGGGTTCTTCTTTTCAGGTCTGCCATAGTTTTAATATTTTAAAATGAAAAAATGGGTTAAACACCAGTTTGAAAAAGTATAAATTGCATTATATGAATGGATATTTGATTTTAAATGAGGAAAGACTAGGGGTAGTTGATTTCGCAGTTATTGATGAATCTATGGGAGGAATAGGAGGTGATCTCCATCCATACCCGGCCTATGAAAAATATAGGATACAAATCCAAGAGCTTTGTCGAACTAAGGGGATCGCTAACATAAATGATTTTGCATTCGTTATTATGTTGGAAGGAAACATCCTTGTAGAACCTGAAGGAGGCATTGGAATAACCGACGTAGAAGGAATGGATATTTATGTAGAATCCGCTGGGATTAAAAATGATATAATAAACATGATTCTGGGTTTTAAGCGATAAATTTTCAAACGGAGATCCTGTCTGAATCATGAGATGAAAGGGAACCTCAAACTCTTGCCTTTGGCCCCTTGCGGGGAAGGAAGGCCGGAAAACCTGGGAGGGAGCCCCCCAACGAGCAACCCCCACGGGTGACCCCTCCCTTTTGGCCGTTTGACATTAGCCTTTTCCGGTTGCGTCTAACATTTCTTTAACTTTTAAGGCTTCACAGCGGGAAATAAAAAAGCGACCGAAAACATTCATTTTCAGATCGCTAGGTTGGCTAATCGCCTCAGATCATTGACAAACCGGTTCGAGAATTGTCCTGCCAGGGCGACCATTTTTCACTTTATTTTGCGAAACCCGCCTTCTGAGCGGGTTTTTTGCGGTTCGAAATCACGACTGACAATTGAATTTCGCGTACTATGTGTCTAATAATCAACGATCACTGGGTTCGAATCCTGCTAAC
>CAYYZJ010000715.1:0-3004 GCA_964475615.1 uncultured Flavitalea sp.
AGCATCGGGCTGATTTTCTTTGTAGTGTATTTGCTTGCCTGGAATGTTCGGAGCGAGAAGCAGAAAAGGATGATGCAAACCCAGATCGACCTGCTCGCCCAGATCGCTGCCAAGGCCGGAATTTCAGTGGATAAAATTGCAGACATCGTTGCCAAAGAGAAAATGGAAACCGGCGAATGATTGTAGAACACCGATCACATCAGGCATTATTTTCCCCATTATCGTCACCCGGCGCCTCATTGCACTGCATCCCGGCCTGCGAACAATGCATGAGCAAGGACGAATTGTTGACCAATATCATGATCTACCGGGTAACCGGAGCGATCAATTCATCCATACGCACCCATTTCCGCTGAACCTTCAGCACCGCAAAAACTGGAAAAGCTTCCCCAAGTGCCGGCGGCGTTCGCTGCATTTCCGAAAGAGATCAATACTCCCCCCGCGAATGGGTGGAACGCCGGCTGCACATCAGGCAATGGACGGAAATGCCTGCCGGCGGCCATTTTGCAGCAACAGAGCAACCGGAACTGCTGGCAAGGGATATTCAAAAATTTTTTCATGAATTAAGAAAAGGAAAATAAATCTTCCCCGTTTTTCCGTTTTTTCTTATTTTGCCATAGCCAAAAACTATTGAACAGGTAATATTTAAGATTTGATATTGACCTTTCTGCTTATCTCTCCAACTATAAAATCTTAAATCTTAAATATTACATAATACTACGCTCGTTTGCTTTTATTTAGATTTGCCGCTGACTGCTTATGTCCGAACCGGTTTCTCATATCGACGCCGTTTACTGGGCACGTTTGAAACAAGGCGACCCGGAAGCATTGGGTTATCTGTACGACAGGTACGTAGATAAACTCTTCCTTGCCGCCTCGCGTCTCACCAATAACCGCGAGCTCGCCAAGGACGCGCTGCAGGAAGTGTTTATAGAAATCTGGAATTACCGCGAAACGCTTTCCGATGTCAATCATTCGCAAAGCTATCTGGTAAAAGTATTGCGCAGCATCCTGCTGAAAAAGCTGAAGAAAGAAAACAATACCCGCTCCTTCCGCGCCGAAGAATCGCTGGCTTCCTCCGAACAGAGCATGGAAGAGATCATCATCCTGTCGGATGCCGACAGGGAAAAGAAAAGCAGGCTGCACCAGGCATTGTCCAATCTCACCCAGCGTCAGAAACTCATACTCGAACTGCGGTTTTATGAAGGGCTCAGCTATGAACAGATCGCCGACAGGCTGAGCATGAACTACCAGTCGGTGAACAACCTGGCCTTTCGCAGCATCCTCAGCCTGCGCAGGCAAATGTTTATCGTGCTTCTGCTCATCAGCCTCCTGATGATCCGGTAAAAAAGATTTTACAAAACTGAGTATCCCCGGCCGGAGGCCATCTCTTATGTGCAGATGGCCAGCCCTCACGCAAACCGGCACTATACCCAGGAGCAATTTGCTGCAGATGAATATTTCCAGCAATGGGTATTGCATCCCGATGAAAAGAATACCTTTTTCTGGAACAGCTATCTGGAAGAAAATCCGCAACAGCAGCGCATCATCCTCAATGCCCGCCTCATGGTGGAAGAGCTTGCAGCCAATGAATACGGCATGGAACCGCTGTCGGACGAAGAAAAATCAATATTAAAACAGAACATCTACCGTGAGCTGAAGCTCGATACTTACGCTACCATCCCCATCCGGAAAAAATGGCCCTGGTCATGGGCTATTGCCGCATCGCTGTTGCTGGTGGCCGTTTGCGTTTACCTTATCATCAGACCCATGCACCCGGAAGCTGCTTTGCTCACTGCGCAGACCGGTGAACGGGAAACCAGGGAGATCCTGCTTTCCGACAGCTCCGTCGTTATCCTCAATGCCGGCTCCTCCCTGCAATACCATGACGATTTTTCGAAAGATGCCATACGGGAAGTATACCTGCAGGGCAATGCATTTTTTGAAGTGAGGAAGGATGCCGGCCACAAGCCATTCATCGTTCACACATCAACGTTAGGCGTGTCGGTGCTGGGCACCCGCTTCAATGTAGATGCGCGCTCCCCGGCAACACAGGTAGTGCTGACGAGCGGAAAAGTGAAAATAACGGAAAAAACAGGGCAGGATTCCGCATTCATGAATCCCGGCGAAAAAATTGAATGGGATGCTGCCCGCCATACCCTGGTGAAAACGAAAACAGATACACAACTGTATTCCGCCTGGACGGAAAAGCTGTGGCGCTTCCGCGAAACCTCGCTCCAGGATATTGCTTCCCTGCTCAGGGAATATTATGGAGTGAACACCGTTTTCCGCAATGAAAAAAACAGGCAGCTCAGGATGAGCGGCGTAATACCCGTAACAAGTCTCGATATGCTGGCCCAGGTGATCGCCAAAACCCTTCATGTAAAAATAGAAGAAAACAATAAAGTACTGATTATTCAATAACGCTTTAATAAACCCCGGTATGAAAAAAGCATTACCCTTTTTAACCATGATGCGGCGCTGGATGCTTCCGGTCAGCTTCGCGTTGCTCCTTCCGCTCGCAGCGATGCCGCAGGATCTGGTGTCGGCATCACCGGCCATTAAAAAATCGCCAGATAAAGACGGCATGAACAAGCTCAGGGCCATATCGCTCGACAGCTTCATGCGGCAATTCCAGCATACCTATAATATTTATTTCAGCTATCAGGCCGACGCGCTCAAGGAAACCAAAGTAGTGTATGCAGCAGGCGAAGTAAAGCAGCCGGCCGATCCGGGCATTTTGCTGAAAAGGATACTCGCACCTGCGGGGCTCACTTATGAAAAGGTGAATAACGTATATATTATTAAACAGGCCAGTCCCGGTACGGCATTTTCAGTAAGCGATCCGCAAACAGCGCCTGCCGATCCTGAAGTGAAGGGAATAGTGAGGGATCGCAACGGCCCTCTGGCCGGAGTAACCGTCTCCGAAAAAGGAAAGCCCAACCTCACCATCACTAAAGAAGACGGAAGCTTTTCGCTGAATGTCTCCGGCCCCAATGCCATA
>CAYYZJ010000716.1:0-4903 GCA_964475615.1 uncultured Flavitalea sp.
TCTTCTTCAAGAGATAAATTAATCATTTGTTAACAGTGAAATTATGCAAGCAATATTAACTAAATGTAAAATCTAATTAAAGGTTTTACGATGTACATCAAAAAGAAATTTCTTTGCTGTTCCGCAGTTTTCATCCTTAAAAAATGATACCTGTTACGAAACCATTTTTACCTGCAATAGAAGAATACCAGGCTTATATAAAACAAATCTGGGAAAGGAACTGGCTCACAAACAACGGCCCGCTGGTGAATGAGCTGGAACTGAGGCTGAAGGAATACCTGGGTCTGGATCACCTGTTGTATGTGAGCAACGGCACCATTGCCCTGCAGATCGCCATCAAGGCTTTGGGATTGAACAGAGAGGTTATTACAACACCGTTCAGTTATATCGCCACCACTTCCTCGATAGTATGGGAGGGATGCACTCCTGTATTTGTGGATATAGATCCGGAAACGCTGAACATCGATGCTTCAAAAATTGAAGCAGCCATAACTGCCGATACCACGGGTATCATTGCTACACATACTTATGGCAATCCCTGCGATATCGATGCCATACAGGCCATTGCCGGAAAGCACGGCCTGAAAGTGATCTATGATGCAGCCCATTGCTTCGGCACGAAATATAAAGGAAGATCTGTTTTTGAATACGGCGACATCAGCACGGCCAGCTTTCATGCCACCAAGCTGTTTCATACCATTGAAGGCGGCGCCATCATTACCCGCAGTGCAGACCTTTTGAAAAAAACGGCCTACATGCGGAACTTCGGGCATAACGGGCCCATGGATTTTGCCGAGCTCGGCATCAATGGAAAAAACTCGGAATTCCATGCAGCCATGGGGCTGGTAAACCTGAAGCATATCGAATCCATTCTGGAAAAAAGAAGAGCGCAATACGAGCAATACAACAGCGTGATGAAATACCTGAAGGTAAAGACCATCAAGCTCAATCCCGAAAGCAGTTTCAATTACGCCTATTATCCGGCCATATTCGAAACCGAGGCCGCACTGCTGAAGGCTGAAGAGCTGCTGAACGCCCACTGGATATATCCGCGGAGGTATTTTTTCCCCACGCTGAACAAGCTGAGATACATAACAAATTCTTTATGCCCGGTGTGCGATGAGATCAATTTGAAAGTATTATGTTTACCCATGTACCATAACATCAGCATGGAAGAGATCGATTTTGTATGCAGGTTATTATTGAGGGCTCAAAATAATTAGCGTATGATCAGTATTGTGGGTTGCTCGGTGAATGAAAAGAACTTTCAGCAGTTCAGCGACAGTGTTCAAAAGACCATTGGCGTTGAATTTGAAATTGTGCGTATAGACAACAGCCATGATCAATACGGAATTTGCCAGGCATATAATAAAGGTGCAGCGCTCTGCCGTTATGATCATATCTGTTTTGTTCATGAAGATGTGATTTTCGTATCGGAAAATTGGGGGCAGGCGTTACTGGCTGCTTTGAAAGATCCACATACCGGGTTGGTAGGAATAATCGGGCTCTGCTATTACGGCATGTTCCCGCTCGACTGGCAACACCCCAGGGATATAGAAGGCGGCCTGATCCAAAGATTCAAATACGAGCAAAAGCCCGAACTGCATGTTAACCGCAGCCGCTTTCCCGGCGGCCCGCAGGCAGAGGTAGTGGCCATCGATGGGGTGTTCATGGCAACAAGAAAAGAGATCATCCAAAAGATCCGTTTTTCAGAAGAATATATTCCCGGCTTTCACGGCTATGATCTCGACCTCGCCATGAAAATTCGCCGCCGGTATAAAATAGTGGTCGCCAGGGATATTTTGCTTATCCATTTATCCGAGGGTTTCCGGGATCAGCATTGGCATGAGATCATGAAAACATTATACAAAAAATGGAAGCGCTATTTGCCGGCTTATGTTCCTGCTTACAGCAAAAAAGACATCAAAGCGCTTAAACTGTATTCACTGGAAGTATTCCGGCAAGGAGAAATGCCCGGTATCTCTTCCGCCAGAAAGAATTTCATCGCTTTTAACTATGCATTCCGGCATGGAGTACTGCTGGCCTGGCTGCGGAAAAATCTGAAGGACGCATTAAAAAAAATCAAACGCTCGGTGTATGACCGTAAACATCTGCCTGATCACATACAATCATGAAGCGTACATTGCCCAGGCCATTGAAAGCATCCTGAAGCAGATCGTGAATTTCCAGATCAGGATCGTCATCGGCGAAGATTACAGTACAGACAGAACAAGGGCCATCTGCAGCGAGTATGCCGAAAAATATCCCGACATCATTTATCTCCCACCTGCTGAAAAGAATTTAGGAATGTTGAAAAACTTCGAGCGGGCACTAAAAGCATGCGAAGGCAAGTATATTGCTTTTCTGGAAGGAGATGATTACTGGACTGATGCGCTCAAGCTGCAAAAGCAGATCGATTTCCTCGAGCGCAACCCCGACTACAGTGCCTGCTTTCATAATGTTACCATTCAAAGCACCCGGTATAACCAGGTTCGCGAATGGACATGGCTTCACCTGGAGAAAGACAGCTTTGAAACGGAAGACCTGCTGGGACAATGGTTCATTCCCAGCGGGTCGGTTGTATTTGTAAACGATCCCGGTTTAGTGCTTCCCGACTGGTTCTTTCATTGCAAAAGCGGCGATATTCCTTTTTTGCTTCTGCTGTCGCTGAGAGGAAGGTTCAAGTATTTCAATGAAGTGATGGGCGTATACCGTTCGCACGATAAAGGCGCTGCCGCCGCGCATGCCGGCTATGACAAGATCATCAGTATGATCTTCATCTATGAGAACTTCAATATCCATACTCATTTCAAATACCGGAAGAAGATCAGGGAAGCCATGATCTATGAAATAGACTATCACTCCAAGGAAAATACCGAGCGAAGAAGAAAATTAATAGAGAGAGAGAACAGTCCCTTAAAAAAGATCTACAGGAAGGTTAGAGGAATAAGGTGAAAGCCGTCGTCGTCTACCCTATTCCTTCCACCTCGCGCCTTACTTCTTCCATCTCGTAGCTGAATGCGGTTTTCACGCTCAATATACCCGCACCGGCGTCGCGATGGCGTTCAAAAGTATCCAGCACGCTCAGCCTGGTGCTGGTATTCCAGATGTCAACAATTTTTCCTGAGCTCAGCAGGCCAAGCTCTACCTTATAATTTCCTGCTCTTACAGGCAGCTTCATGCTTAAATTGAATTTATAGATTCCGGGATATACTGTAAACAGCTTCCCGGAAAAATCCATACTGCCGGTATAAAGCAACATGTGGTCATCATCATGCTGCCTGATCACGAAATGGAACTCGCTTTTGGGCAATTCCACCAGCGATTTAAACCGGCAGGTCAGCGTAAACTGCTCACGGGCATAACAGCTATGCATACTTGCTGCCGTTTGTCCTTCCAGTCGCCAGTCGAGGAAATATCCCGTTCCGTTTTCCGGCAATACATTCCGGCGCCCGTGCTCGCTGTCTTTTTCAGATTCCTGGTATAATTCCAATACCTTTCCTACAGGGCCGATCATTTTCGTTCTGCCTTTTTCCAGCAGCATGGCATTGGTGCAGAGCCGTTTTACGGCAACGGCATTATGGCTTACAAAAAGAACGGTGCGGCCCTGTTTCTGCGAAACGTCTTTCATCTTGCCAATGCATTTCTGCTGAAACTCGGCATCGCCTACTGCCAGCACTTCGTCTATGATGAGAATTTCCGGTTCGAGATGCGCTGCCACCGCAAATGCCAGCCGCACGAACATGCCCGAGCTGTAACGCTTTACCGGCGTGTCGATATATCGCTCCACTCCGGAAAACGCAACAATCTCATCGAACCGGCTTTTTATTTCATGCTTGTGCATGCCCAGGATGGCGCCGTTCAAGAAAACATTTTCCCTTCCGCTGAGATCGGGATGAAAGCCGGTGCCTACTTCAAGCAGCGAAGCTATTCTGCCATCTATCTTTATAGACCCTTTGGTTGGCTTGGTTATCCTGGATAATAATTTCAGCAGGGTGGATTTTCCCGCGCCGTTTTTTCCGATAATGCCCATCACCTCGCCCTGGTTTACAGAAAAATTGATATCGCGCAAAGACCATACATATTCCGAGGTGCTCTTTGATTGACGGTCATTCACCTCGGCCAGCTTCTCATAAGGGTCTTCATTCCTTCTTATCCTCGACCACCATCTGTTCAGATCATGGCTCAGCGTTCCGGTATTGATCTCGCCCAGACGATACATTTTAGACAGGTTCTCCACTCTGATGATTTCTTCGCTCATTATCCCGGATTTTAAATATTGTCTGCAACACTCTTCTCCACCGAATTAAAAATAATTATGCCGAGCGTTAAAAAAACAACGATACATCCCAGGTCATAGCCCAGGAGGCCCCAGCTTAAATATCCTTTTCCAAAAAAACCATAGCGGAATGCTTCGATGATGCCGCTCATGGGATTGGCCATGATCAATAACCTGTAATTGCCGGCAGCAATATCGGTTAACGGAAAAATAACCGGCGAGGCGAACATCAGCAATTGCACGCCGAATGTGAGCAGGTGTATCAGGTCTTTATACTTTGTGGTCAATGAAGAAACGATCATTCCCGCTCCCAGCCCCAAAAGGCCAACCATGATCACCAGCACGGGAAAAAATAAAGCAAAGGAATTGGGTCTGATATCCGTGCCTTTTAGTATGAAATAAGCATATACTAAAAAAAATACCAGCGCCTGTATTGAAAACCTGATCAGGTTGGTCAATACCAGCGACAAGGGAATGATGAGCCTGGGAAAATACACTTTGGTGATCACCTGGCTATTGTCTTTCAAAAAAGTGGAAGTCCTGATCACACATTCGGAAAAATAAGACCATAGCACCAGTCCGCTGAGATAAAAAAGCGCCGGCGGCAGATTGGAAGTGGAAAGC
>CAYYZJ010000717.1:0-4554 GCA_964475615.1 uncultured Flavitalea sp.
AGGCTGGAGCCGAGGAATCCGGATTATTATTTTGAGCGGGGCAGATTAAGATTGAAATCCGGTCTGCAGAAACAGGGTTATGCAGACCTGAATATGGCTTATGTGATCAGACCTTTTTAAGAATATGATGCGGCAAGTACACACTATATTGTTTATTGCAGTATTGTCTTTATCCTGCCTGAATGCGTTTTCGCAGGAGAGAACGATCGAGGGCGTGGTGCGTAATGAAAAAGGATTCCTGCCCGGAGCAATGATAGTTGTAAAAGGCACTACTAAGGCAACCGCGAGCGATGTCAATGGGAAATTTCAGATAAATGTATTTAGAGAAGACGCTGTGCTTGTCTTTTCTTTCGTGGGCTATCAGGTATTGAGCGTACCGGTTGCAAATGTAGATCATATTGAAGTGATGCTCGGAAGCGGCAATTCATATGTAACGAAAAAGAATGACGACGAGTTGCTGACGGATGCCCAGATCCACGACCGCGAAAAGGATTCCATCAAATATTACAGCAACAGGATAAAAAATGATTGGACAAACCCCTACAATTATGTTCAGCGTGCGGCAGCCTATAGAACCCTGAACAAGAACAGCGAGTATGCTAAAGACGTGCTTCAGGCTATCCAACTGAACATCCAATACAATAAAATGTATTTGATGCTGGCACAGGCCTATTTTGTCCGTGGAAACTATATTGAAAGCAGGGAGGCTTGTGATTTAATAATCGAAAAAGGCAGCAAGGATCCACAGCTTTATTATTTACACGGCAATATAAACCTTCACGACGGCAAATATGCCGATGCCATTGCCGATTTCAACCAGGCGATCAGTCTCGACGGCACCATGCCCCGGTACTATAACAACCGGGGATATGCGTACTACCTGTCGGGCCAGAATGAACAGGCGCTTGCCGATTTTTCCAAGGGAACACAATTAGGCGGAATAGGCCAGTTGCCCGAACAGAAACTATGGCCTTATTATCATTATTACGATTCGGCTTATGCGAAATCGGATAAACCGAAGGTTTCCGAAGACAGGCTTGCAAAGATCCAATCCTATACCAATGCCATTGCCGGCGATCCGCAAAATGCAGATAATTATAATTATCGCGGCGTCCAGTATTTTGAATTAAAGAATTACACAAAAGCCCTGGAAGATTTCAATAAGGCAGTAACGCTGAGGCCTGGCGAAAGTCTTTTTTTCAAGAACAGGGGGCATGCGCTGTATGAGCTCGATAGATACCAGGAGGCATTAAACTGCCTGGATACAGCCATTCGCCTCAAAGCCAATGACGCCGATGCTTTCAACAAGCACGGATGGTGCAACTATGCCCTGAAGCGTTATGCCGAAGCCATCGATGATTATTCCAAAGCCATCTCCATCGACCCCAGGTACGGATGGTATTTTGCAAACCGGGGCGAATGCAAATCTTTACTGAAGCAATATAATGAAGCCCTTGCCGACATGAACCAGGCGCTGACTTTAGATCCAAAATCCGATGAGTTTTATAATAAAAGAGGCGATGTATGGTATGCACAGGAGCGTTATGAAGAAGCAACGGCCGACTATACCGCCGCCATTGGATTAGATCCTAAAAACCCGGAATATTTTCGAAACCGCGCATTCGCCAAACAGGGTTTGCAAAAGCAGGAAGACGCCATTTTTGATTATGATGAAGTCATTGCCCTCGATCCCAAAGCAACTTATTATTATGAGCGGGGCAATATAAAATATCAATTGAAGCGATATAAGGAAGCAATGGAAGATTATGATTATGCGATAGCGCGCGATCAGGGAAATGCAAATTTTCGTGCGCAGCGCGGCTTCTCGAAAGTGAAGCTCGGCCAATATGAAGAGGCGATGCAGGATTGTGAAGCAGCCCTCAGGATCAATGCTAAAAGCAGCTTGGCCTATTCCCTGAAATCAGAGATCTATATTGCACAGAGCAAATTTTCGGAAGCCATCGAAGCCGCTAATCAGGCTATTGCCATCCTTCCTTCTTCCGCCCGCTATAACCGTCGCGGATATGCGTATTTCAAGCTCGGTCGCTACCAGGAGGCCATCGACGATTATGATCAGGCCATCAAAACAGGCGGCAAGCGCTATCAACCTGAATATGTTTACCGCGATGAAGCCGTTGCCCAGCTTAGCAAAAAGGACAATCCGGCACCCAGTCCTGGTAAAAATTATTTCATCTCCCTGCAATGGCTGCGGCCGGTCGATGATATCAATGAACTGCCTTCAGGCATATATACCATCAATGAAAGCAATGAGCTCAATATCCGGCTGCGGGCTACTTCCAATATCAGGCTTGCCCAATCGAATTTCAAAATACTGATCGATGGTAAAGAGCCATCGGCAGGAGGCAAGATGACGCTGGTCAGTCTGGATGAGATCAATGACCAGGGCGGCGGCGATTACATGTATGAATATAAAACATCCCTGAAAGTGCCGAAAGGCAGAACCTCGATCAGGATACTGGCCAGCTATGATAACTATACCAAGCCGAGCCAGGAGCTTGTTGTAAATTATGCGCCCGAGGAAATCGACCTGCATATCCTGGCCATAGGCACGCAAAGCGATCTCAAATATTCCCAGAAGGACGCGCGCGATTTCGTGCGCCTGTTCAAGGCCCAGGCCGGCGAAGGAAGGCTGTTCCGCAATGTGTGGATCGATAGCCTGATCGGAACCAATGCCAGCGCCGGAAACATTGTAACAAAAATAGAAGAGATGAGCAGAACGACTTTCCGGCCCAACGACGTGATCCTGCTCTTCATTTCTTCGCATGGATTTATCCGCGACGGCAGGCTCAGGATCATGGGCAGCGATTTCAAGACAACCCTGTTCCTTCGCACCAGCGTTGACCTGAAGGAAGAGGTCGTAGACCCGCTCTCGAACCTCAATTGCAAGAAATTTATTTTTCTCGATGCCTGCCATAGCGGGGCCGCCGTTGGAGCAGATATGGCCGGTTCAAAATCGGCAAGCAGCTTCGAGATCAACCAGGCCATCGGCGAATTGCTCAATGCCAGCAATGAATGCACGATCTTTTCTTCCAGCAGCGGCAATGAAATGAGCTGGGAAGATGATACCTGGCAGAACGGAGCTTTTACCAAAGCATTGAAAGAAGGGCTTGGAGAAGGAAAGGCCGATGAGAACAGGAACGGCATTATCCGCATCCAGGAATTGTATAATTATATCCGCACCCGCGTTCCCGAAATGGTGAAACAGGCCATGAAAAAAGACCTGAACGGCAACCTGGCTACCCAAACGCCGAAATGGAACCAGCGCGGTGACGTAAGCATATATCTCAAATAAAATGGCCCGAAACAGTGTGTCATGCATTTGCTGAAAACCGGAAATATCATGAATCGAAACAAGCCGTATATACCCGGCGCCTGCCTTATTTTTTTCCTGCTGTCATTTGTCTTTTCCCATGCTCAAAATACCGAAGGCGACCAGCTTTATGCCAAAAAAGATTATGTCGGTGCTTTCAATTATTTCAATAACGCAATAGCGGCAAACGGATATGATTATCATGCCGTCCAGCTCCGGGGAAAGTGCGCCTATTTTTTGGGAAGATACAAGGATGCGGAATCAGACCTGGAGTATTATATCACCTATGATAAATCCTATCATCAGTCGGATGATTACAATATCCTTGGACTGTCTAAACTGAACCAGGGCAATTATTCCGGCGCCATCACGGTCTTCACCACAGAGATCAACCGGGTCGATGCTTCATGGAATACGCTGGCCAGTCAAAAACAATATCGCCCCGATATCAAATACCTGTACATGAACAGGGGAAGGGCCTATCGCTATCTCAAAAATTACAAGGAAGCACTGGATGACCTGAATGCTTCCATTTACATCGACGACGGGCTGGATTATTTTCATCAGCAACGGGGAGAAGTATATTCAGACATGAAAGATTTTTCGAGCGCATTGAGCGATTATAACCAGGCCATCCGGATAAACCCGCAGAATCCCGATTATTACAATAGCAAAGCCTGGTGCCTGTTTAAATGGTATATGGCGGAAAATAAATCCGCTGTTTTGAATGAAGCCCTGGATGCCATCAATACCGGCCTGAATCTTAAAAGGGAGAGGGATTTATCTTACTATAATTTTCTCGATACCAAGGCCCATATTCAGTATAGCCTGGGCCAGGTCAATGCAGCCCTCGATCTCTGCAATTTCATCCTGGGCTATTATCGTATTGCAGAGACCTATAACCTGAGAGGGCGCTGTTATTATGATATCAGGGATTTCAAAAAGGCGGTGTCCGATTACGACAGCGCTTTCATTGCCGATAAGGACTATAGCCCTACGTTCAGTTACCGGCAGCAGGCGCTCGATATAAACAAACAGTCAAGTGTACCCGAAGATAATGAAGCTAAAATACTTTACTATACGCAGGAAATAGCCGGCAATCCTGCCGTGGCTGAAAATTACAATTTACGGGGCATCGCCAAATACATTCTGAAAAGATATGAAGAAGCAATACAGGATTTTACGAAAAGCATCAGCCTGAATTCTTCCATCGCCACTTATTT
>CAYYZJ010000718.1:0-1769 GCA_964475615.1 uncultured Flavitalea sp.
ACAGCGGGGCTCAATTTTTGATACTGATTAAAAAAGCAATGACCGATTTTAACGAGCCATTAAGATTTTTTAACGGCATTCATCCGTTTCAGCAAAAGCGTTCGGGATACTTTTGATATTATAACCAATCAAATCAATTAATATGAAAGCAAGGTCAATCGTTCTTTCTTTACTTCTGGTAACCATCACCGTTATGAGCGGCTATGCCCAGGGATTTCATATCGGCGTGAAGGGAGGCGCCAATATCTTCAAGCTCAACGGAAGATCGTTCAACGATGAATTCAAATTCGGTTATTCTGTGGGCGGCTTCGTAGAGCTCAATATCAACAAAAACTGGGGCATTCAGCCCGAGCTGCTCTGGAACCAGACCAATTTCCGAACAGCCAGCGATTTCAGCTCTGTTGTTCCGGGCGGATACAATGATGTTAAAGGCAGCCTCAATTACCTGAGCATTCCGATACTGGCCAGCTATCGCCCCATTAAACTGATCTCCATACAGGCCGGCCCGCAGTTCGGCATCCTGCTCAACCAAAGCAATATCGTAAACAATGCAAAGGACGCTTTTAAAAAAGGCGATTTCTCCCTGCTTGGCGGCGCACAGTTGAACCTGGGCGGCTTTAAACTGGGAGCCCGCTATTTTATCGGACTGAACAATATCAACGATGTTTCCAGCGAAGACAAATGGAAGAACCAGGGGTTTCAGGTTTATGTAGGGTTCAGAATTATTTAGATGCTTGTTTAATTTTAATGTGGAAATGTGGAGATGTGGAAATGTGATAAATTAAATCACGCTTCACATCTCCACATTTTTTTTGTACTTTTGCCATTTTTCACGTTTCTCACATTTCCACATCTCCACATTCCTCACATTTCCACATTTTCTATTGGCATTAATCTTGACCCATATACTTTTCGGCTTCAAAATATAGGATTATTCATGAACAGGTGTTATTTTGTCACCGATTAAATCATTATGAAAGAATCGATGTTTTTTCAAAGGACTGAAGACGAAATGGACTTCATGCCCATTATTCCCCTCAATGAAAGCGATAATGAAACCCTTACCGATATTGAGATACCTAAGGAATTGCCCGTGCTGCCGCTGCGCAATACCGTGCTTTTTCCAGGGGTAGTGCTGCCTATTACCGTAGGAAGAGATAAAAGCATCAAGGCAGTGAACGATGCTTACAAGACTGACAAATTGATAGGTGTGCTTGCTCAAAAAGACAGTAATATCGAAGATCCTGCCATGACCGATCTGGAAGATGTAGGTACTGTTGCGCGCATCATCAAGCTCATCAAAATGCCCGACGGCGGAACTACCGTAATTTTACAGGGCAAGCGCCGGTTTAAAGTGGGCGCTATTACTGCAGAGGATCCCTATTTCAAAGCGCAGGTGGTGCTGTTGCAGGAAGAAGAAGCGCCGCGCGACCAGGATTTTGAAGCGTATGTCTCCAACATCAAGGATCTCGCCTCGCAGATCATCCAGCTTTCTCCCAATATTCCTTCAGAAGCTTCCATTATCCTGAAGAATATCGAGAACCCTTCTTTCCTCATTCATTTTATTTCCAGCAACCTCAATACGGAGCTGCATGAAAAACAGCAATTGCTCCAGATGCATCATATTAAATCGCGCGCCGACCTGCTCATGCAATTGCTGCAGCGCGAACTGCAGTTTGCAGAGCTGAAGAACAAGCTCACCAATAAAACGAAAACGGAGCTCGACAAGCAGCAGCGCGAATATTTTCTGCAACAGCAGTTGAAAAGTA
>CAYYZJ010000719.1:0-9421 GCA_964475615.1 uncultured Flavitalea sp.
GAACAATTTTTATATCACCATCAAGATGGATTCCCTGCTGAACAGCAGAAAGGGCAATAGCGATGGCGACGGCAATAATAACAACAACAATGATAATCGTGGCGCCAAGGACAGTCCGTATGATTATGCTTCCTCAACCAATGGAACCAGTGAAGGGGACAATTCGTCCAATCCGAATGATTTTACGGTCAATGAGTATAGGATCGATACGGTAGACGGCAATCCCGTTGTAAAGTTTGTTGTATATTTTGAATTCAACCAGTATACGCTCACTTCACAGGCTTTTTCAAGAATAGATAAAGTCATTGCGCGTCTGCGCAGCAATCCCGATACGCACGTAGTGATAGATGGATATACCGACGATGTGGGAACCGATGAATACAACAATTACCTCTCGCGCGAAAGGGCCAGGATGGTATATGATTATATGAACAGCAGGGGTGTTGCCGTCGACAGGATGAAGGCCAGGGCCTGGGGAAAGGACAATCCTGTTGCCGATAATAACGATCCCAACCGATCCTGGCTCAACCGCAGGGCCGAGATCAGCGTGAAGATCAAATAACTTATTGGTTTCATCACCCTGAATGTTTTTATATCGCGGCCGTTGCTGACCTGCAAAATATATGTGAGCAAAATTTATGATGCTATCATCAGCGACCTGAAGGCGGCCAAAGCTATGCTTATGGCTTACCGGAGAAGCAGCGAAAATGCTTAGAAAAGAAATACCTTTAAGCACCAAAATTCCGGAGCGACGCCAGCCATGAAATTTTTGTTAAGCCTGTTGATATTGCTGCAAGCCCTGGCTTATGGCAATGATAATGTCAGGATGCCTGTTGACAGTTTGCGGTTCAGGGTGATTGCTTTTTATACTGCCCGCGAAGATCTTGCACATATCAGCTTTGTTCATGAAGCCAACCGGTGGTTTGCGGAAATGGCAAAGCAATATGATTTCACTTATGATTCGACCAATGACTGGAAAAACCTGAATGCGGATTTCCTTTCGCATTACCAGGTGGTCATTTTCCTGGATACCCGGCCGGAGGATTCCGCGCAAAGAGCTGCTTTCCGGAAATATATGGAGCATGGCGGCGCATGGATGGGATTTCATTTTTCCGCATTTGCGTTGACGCCTTCCGCTTATCCGCAGAACTGGGACTGGTATCACAATGAATTTCTGGGATCGGGTTCTTATGTGAGCAATACCTGGAGGCCGACATCGGCCACGCTGCGTGTTGAGGATTCCATGCATCCTGCAACCAGGCATCTTCCAAAAACATTCCGGTCGGCGCCCAATGAATGGTATCGCTGGTCGAATGACCTGCGGGCCAATCCCGATATCTGCATTCTTCTTTCCATCGATTCATCCAGCTTTCCGCTTGGCACCGGCCCCAAGCTTCATGAAATATGGCATAGCGGCTTTTATCCCGTTGTATGGACGAATAAAAAATACAAAATGATCTACTTCAACATGGGCCATAATGATATGGACTATGAGAACAAAACCAACAGGGAATTATCATCTACTTTTTCCAGTGAGATGCAGGATAAATTGATTATTGAGGGGTTGTTGTGGCTGGGAGGGGTTAAATAAGATCAGTTTATTTTCCTTTTTTCCGGAGATGTCTTTTCATGGCGGGATTATTTTTGAGCAATCTGGATTGATGATGAACGGTTATGATACCTATGCTCTCTTCACTGATCACTTCATAGATTATTCTATAATGGCCACATAGGATTTGGCGGATGGTATTTATTTTAATTTCAGGAACCACTCTTCCAATGTATGGATGATCCTCTAAGACACTGGCTTCTTCAAAAAATAATCTTGTTTGCACTTTAGCATATTGAAGTGAATTCTTGGCAATATATTCGGCTATTTCTTCAATATCTTTCAATGCCCGAAATGACCAGATTATTTCAGCCATTTCTTCAGTTTTTTCTTTACCTCGGCAGTCGACAATGCCTGACCTGCTCTTATTTGATGCCTTCCTTCTTCAACTTTCTTTATTAAAAGAATACGGTCAAATAATTGAGCGGTATCAAAGGTATCGGGCATGCTTTTGATTACAGATAATACTTGTTTTTTTGTAAGCATATTTACTGTTTGTTGATCAAATTTACACATTTTAAATTCCTTGAAAATAGAATTGCTATTTTCATGAATAATCGTTTCTTTTATATCCGCTTTGCCATGAAAAAACGAACTTTCATAAAACTCTCCTCCGCTTTAATAACAGGAAGCATGATTTCACCGCTGGTTAACTGGTCGCAGGATGTAAAGCTCACGAACTGGGCGGGTAATTATCAATACGGCACCAATCGCCTGCTTCATCCCAAATCGGCAGGCGAGGTTAGCAACATGATAAAAAGCAACAGCAAGCTGAAAGCGCTGGGTACCCGGCATTGCTTCAATGGCATTGCCGATTCAGGCAACTGTTTGCTCTCTACTGCCGGCCTCGATCAGATCATTAAGCTGGACAAGGATGCTCGCACGGTAACCGTCGGTGCAGGCATCCGTTACGGCCGGTTGGCGGAATATCTTAACAGCCATGGCTATGCGCTGCATAACCTGGCCTCGCTGCCTCATATTTCGGTTGCAGGGGCATGCATAACAGCCACTCATGGGTCGGGAAATAAGAACGGCAATCTATCCACAGCGGTCACTGCGCTGGAAATGGTTACTGCATCGGGGGAGATCATTGCATTATCCAAAGAAAAAAATCCCGATCAGTTCAACGGAGCAGTAGTGAACCTCGGCGCACTGGGCATTATTACCCGGATAACACTCCGGGTTCAGCCTGCATTTATGGTAAGGCAGTATGTTTATCAGGATCTGGATATGGCTGAGCTGGAACAACATTTTGACAAGATCATGTCAAGCGGCTATAGCGTGAGCCTGTTTACGGATTGGAAGAATAAAAACATCAATGAGGTCTGGATAAAAAGCCGCATCGAACCGGGGCAGCAGACCGGGCACAAATCCGATTTTTTCGGTGCAAAGCCTGCAACAAAAAATCTTCATCCCATCATCGAACTCGATGCAGAGAATTGCACGGAGCAACTGGGAGTTCCCGGGCCCTGGCACGAAAGGCTTCCTCATTTCCGCATGGGCTTTACGCCGAGTAGCGGAAAAGAACTGCAGTCGGAATATTTTGTGCCGCGCGATAAAGCCTATGAGGCCATCCGGGCCGTAGAGCAGTTGCACGAACAGGTTAGCCCCCATCTCTTGATCTCGGAGATCCGCACCATCGATGCCGACGAACTTTGGATGAGCCCTTGCTATAAACAAGCTTCCGCTACCATCCACTTCACCTGGAAGCAGGACTGGCCTGCAGTAAGCAGGCTGCTGCCCCTGATCGAAGAAAAGCTGGAACCCTTTCATGTAAAGCCCCATTGGGGTAAGCTTTTTACGATTGCGCCGGCCCGCCTGCGATCGCGGTATGAAAAATTTTCCGATTTTCAACGGTCGATCAAGCAGTATGATCCGCAGGGTAAGTTCAGGAATGCTTTTTTGGACAAGTATATTTTATCGGCCTGACTGTTTTGGCAGGTTTGCAGGCTGGCATGATTTTTCTGGTTTAACTCCAAATACATCATGCCAAAGCACAATACTCCGAAATTATTTCCAAAAAATATTCACTTTACCCGGCTGGTCAAGTCGGGGGGAAAGCTGAAGGAGTTTAATTTCCGCAAACGGAATGTGGGCGAGGCGCCTTTTTATGATGTGGATACGAGCGACGAACGTGGAAATCGTTTCACATTTATTATGGAGCAAGCCGGCCAGCAATGGAAGATCCGGCAACGCATTCTACCCAACTGGATACTGGAAACGGAGCCCCTGTTGGAAAAGGTGATCCTGGAACAGGAAGCAGGCGAGCAATCCTGAACAATCAAAAATATACTGTCATGTCCGAATCGATTGAAATGAGTACGGTTTCCCAGGTGCTGGCGAAACTGAAAGAAAAGAACTGGTCGCGCGAATTTATATTTACCGAACATGGATTTACTGCCGACGGAACAAGATTTTATCGCCCCGATGAAATCCAGATCGTGAAAGTGTATCGTTTTGAAGGAATTTCCGATCCGTCCGATATGTCGGTCATCTATATTCTGCAAACCGGCGACGGATTAACCGGGTACAGCCTCAATGCCTACGGGGCATATAATGACAAGAGTAAAGACTACGATAATTTTATCCGGCAGATCCCTGAAAAAGACCATGAGAGCCAGTTGCTGTTCGAGCTATAAAAAGAAAAACCGCCTCGCCCCGAGGCGAAACGGCATTCTTTTATTCACTATAGGGAGTTCCCGGATTATAATTTGGTTACTTCAACCTGTTCAGTAACCTTCCTGTTCACTACAAAGCTGCGTTCGATCTGCTGGTTATTGCTGCGGATCACGAAAGTGGGATGCATTTCACTGTCTTCCTTGGGCAGATGAATGGCTTTGGCGAAATGAATGTCGCTGTATTGAGCCTGGTAAACTACATCGCCTGCATCGTTCTTGATGATCAGCGAAAACTTCTGCGCAGTAGGATTTTCAAACTGAACGCGGAATACCAGACTGTTGTCGGTTGCACCAACATAGTCCACAGTGACCTGCTGTTCTGAAATGGTTACAGTTCCTTTGTTTTTTCCGAGGTTAGCACTTGCAGGATTGCTCACCAGCAGCACAAAAGCAGTTGCTGCTACCGTCATCACTTTTACAAATCTGAGGTTCATAATTCTAATTTTAATTGTTTATTAAATTTTAACTTTTACAATCTTGGGCTGGCAGTGCAATCCGGGCAAGCAATGTGAGTTGGAAACAATCGCGCAGGTATAAGAAAGGAAGAATATCTGTAACCTTGTTTGCTGACACAAAGCTACGGCGCACAATGAGCTGCTGCAAATCATGTTTTGGCTGATTTTATTATGCCAATATTCTATTGGCTTGGTAGAATAGACTGATAATAAGCGAGTTCGATAGATTTTTGCCATGATCACCAAAAAAATGTTTCTGTTTTCACAATAATTCCGTCTAAAGTTTAAACAGGCAGAGACATTCTCTGTATACTCCATCAAAACAAGCAGGGCCTTTCGCTCAGACCGGTTTACCCATCACTCCTAATTCCCTTTTCCATGGTTGATCTGAAAAAATTATTTCCGGATAAACGTAAGATCACTGTGCCCCAAAAAAAATATTCTTGAAAAAGATGTCGACTTCTGGCAGTATTATAAATATAAACGAGACAAAGCAGCATTAACAATAAGCCGGCACGATCTTTTGGGATGCGACGAAAAAGAATCTTCCGAAATTCCGGCAGACAAAGACCGCTATCTTTATTTTTATTCCGACAGCCTGGGCGAATGGAATTTTTTCTATGTACGGTCTAAAGAAAAGCAGCAAGCCTTATCCGGCGATACCGTCACCAGCCTGGCCACGCTGCTGCCGCAGTTGTTAAGTTAATGGCAGTGCAGGAGCCAAAAGCGAAGACCGGCTGATAGCTTTAAATAACACTAATCGGGTATTGATACCTGCCTTTAAACGAATTAATTTTAATGGTTACTTAAAATCACACTATATGGAAGGATATAAGGAAAACTTTATTTCCGGCCTTCAGCTCCCTCTTCCCAAACTGACGGCTGCACAGCAGGGCCTGCGGGCGCCCCTGATAAACAAACCCGGAGAATTCATTCGCCATTACACGCATTTCAGCGTGGTCGTGAACAAAGAGCGGAAATTCGCTTTTTATGCGGCCACGAATATCGATGGCAAGGTCTGGAATGCGGCAGTGAAAGACAGGGTCGATTTTACCAAGGACAATTCCATGGATGCGGCATTTCAAACCGGCGACGAGCTGTATGATTTCTATAAAAGCAAAGCCCATAACGATTTCGACAAAGGGCATATCTCCAAATTCCAGGATCCGCAATGGGGCGATGATCATGCCATCAGCCGAGCGGCCGACGATACCATGCATTATACCAATTGCGTTCCCCAGCATCATACGCTCAATCGCGGGGCATGGAAAAGCCTGGAAGATTATATCATCAAAAAATTTACGGTCAAAGAAGGAGAGGATGGGCAGCGGGTCAGCGTTTTTGCAGGCCCCGTGCTTTCGGAGCACGATCCGTTTTATATTGATCTCATCGAAGGCCGGCCCCTGCAGATCCCCTGTCATTTCTGGAAAGTGATCGTATACAAAAATATACAGGCCGAACTTTCTGCCGTTGCCTTCATCATGAGCCAGGAAAAGATCCTGAGAAAATACAAGTTCATCGTCGACAAGAAAAAAGACATCAACGCCAAAACATTTATCCGCAGCAAGGCGGCGGTAGATTTCTTCAAGGATTTCAAAAAAGGAGAACCCTACCAGGTAAGCGTTCCGTTTGTTGAAAAAGTAACGGGCCTGGGCTTTGGTCTCGATGGAGTGAAACAGCCCTATACTGTTGAAGAACCCAAAGAGGTGATCTATAAACGGGTTGAAGTGCCTGTGCCCAAGACCAAGACCGTGACCACGCCCAGCTATGGCGAGAGCCCGCTCCACTTCAAATTCATCGGCATTACATTATAAACCGGATCGCAACCCCTGATCCTTAAAACGCTTGTATGAAAAATCCTGTAAAGCTGGTCGTAACCAGTAAAAAAGCCCTGCAGTTCAAATACGGAAAACATTATGCAGCCATTCCAAAAGCCCTGGGCCAGCTCAGGGATGCGGATAAGCTTAAAGAGCTGGATACAAAAATTGTTTATATCGACGATGCTGCTTCGGCCAGAGCCGCAGGCATCAAAGCCGCCGGGAGCACCGACATGAAATCCTGCAAGGCTTCTATCGATGCCTTGTATGCCAAACACAATCCCGCTTATATCGTTATCCTCGGAGCGCAGGATATTATTCCCTTTCAGGAGATCAGCAATCCTGCGGAAGATGAGGACAATATCGTTCCATCCGATCTGCCCTATGCCTGCGATGCGCCCTACGGCAAAACCATCGATTCATTCACCGGACCTACCCGCGTGGTCGGAAGGATCCCGGATATTCCCGGGCAGCAAAGCAATACTCATTACCTGGAAACGCTGATCCGCAATGCCATCAACCATAAATCAAAAGATGCCGATCAATACCGCGGGTATTTTGCCGTTACGGCGCAGGTATGTAAAAAATCGACGGAGAAAAACCTTCATTCCATGTTCGGCAACAGGAACAATCTGCATATTTAGCCCAAGCCAAATGAAAACACTGCCGCACAGTACACAAAGGCCCAGTTAAAGCCGCTGACGCATTTCTTCAACTGTCACGGTGCGGCTATAGATGCCTGTTATTATGGGCAGAAAGGGAAAAATTATCCCATAGCATTAAGCTCATCTAATCTTATAGATTCGGTTGCTGCGGGAACTGTCATTGCCTCGGAATGTTGCTATGGCGCCCAGCTTTTCGATCCCTCCCTGCTTCAGCCTGCCGATGCCAGCATTGCCAACCGCTATCTCGAAAACGGCGCCATCGGGCTATTGGGCAGCAGCACCATCGCCTACGGCCCTGCCGATTCCAATGCACTGGCCGACCTGCTGACGCAATATTTCATCAAATCGATCCTCAACGGCGCATCCACAGGCCGCGCTTTCCTGGAAGCCAGGCAGCAGTTCCTTTCCGTAAGCGGCCCGCAGCTCGATCCTTATGAACTGAAAACACTTGCCCAGTTCTACCTGCTCGGCGATCCTTCCCTGCAGCCTGCGCTCAGCGAAGAAGCCGATACTGCCAAAACAGGCAATACTATTGCAAACACAAGGGCCAACTTGTATATGAAAGGACTGAGCTTGAAGAACAGCATCGCTCCATCCAGAAAACAAAAAGGAGCAGTGAAAAAAGTGGACCCAAAACAAGTGAATGCGCTGTTGAAAACAGCCGGCCTGCAAAACCTGAAAGAGATCGTATATGCTGTTCCTCCTGCCAGGGGAGCAGCGGGGCTGCAGAAGGGCATGCTGAAAAAAAATACCAGATTCCGTACCTTTATCCGGCATAATAAAGAGAAAAATATTTTCAGGATCAAAGTGCTTGTCGTTAAGGAAGACAATGAGCAGATCCTGGGATACCGGATATATGAAAGCAGGTAAAGCCGATACGGGAAATCAGCAAAAACTTTCCGGTAAAGTTGTTTTGAAAAAATTCGGGGCCGGCTCCAAAAGTGAACACGACGCCATCTGGCTCGAATGTCCCCAGGGTTCATTTGTACTCCGGCGCCAGGGGGGCAACCCATTTTACGATCCCGAACTGCATAAGCTGATCGGCAGGCAGGTAACAGCTACAGGCGTTATCAGCCAATCGTTGTTTCTTGTGAGTGAGATTGAGGCAATATGAAAATGTGAGGAATGTGAGGAATGTGGAAATGTGAGGAATGTGGAAATGTGGAAATGGGAATAATAAATTTTCAATCTTTTCGTTGCCTTACTTTTAATTTCCACATTTTCATATTTCCACATTTCCACATTTCCACATTTCCACATTCCCACATTTCCACATTCCCCCCATTTGCTTCAGAATTTCTCCAGTTTCTCCCCCTACCTTGCACCTAAATTCGCGCTATTGCCTATTCATCGTATCCCCGCTGTGTTGAAGCCAGGAATCCTTTACCTAACCGTATGCTTTTCCTGCATTGCCCATGCCCAGCCATCGCTGCCGCCTTCTTTTTTTGATTCGCCGCAGGCAGACACTATTCCTAAGATCGACTGGAATATTCCCAGGCAGAAATCATTTTCCTACAAGCCTTTTATCGTGCCGGCAACGATGTTCGTGTATGGCATGATATCGCTGAACAGCGACGGGCTGCGCGACTGGAATGAAGATATCAAGGAAGAAGTATGGACGGAGCATCCGCATAAATTAATTCATATCGACAATTACCTTCAGTTTTCACCGGCCATTGCCGTTTACGGATTGAATGCACTGGGCATAAAAGGGAAACATAATTTCCGCGACCGCACCATGATCTACCTGATGTCTGAAATGATCATGACGGGAACAGTATTTTCATTGAAAAACCTTACCAAAGAAACCAGGCCCGACGGGTCTACCGACGATGCTTTTCCATCGGGACATACGGCCAATGCGTTTGCCTCTGCCGAATTTATGCGCATGGAATATAAAGACCTTTCTCCCTGGTACGGCATCGCCGGCTATGGAGCGGCCATAGCCACCGGCTGCCTGCGCATGTACAACAACAAGCACTGGCTTGGCGATGTGGTGGCAGGCGCGGGCATCGGCATTGCATCTACCAAAATCGCTTACCTGATCTATCCTTTCATTAAAAGAAAATTGTTCGGTAACAAAGAAGTCAATACCATGGTAATGCCCTATTACCAGAATGGCGCGGCGGGATTGGGGTTCGTTTATCATTTCCATTGATATGATTTAACAAAAACTTCTGATTCCTTTCTCTATTTT
>CAYYZJ010000720.1:0-3239 GCA_964475615.1 uncultured Flavitalea sp.
CAAATAATCTAAAATGTGTATCATTACCAAGAATTCTATTTGATTGTGAACCATAAAATATATCCCATGGCAAAATCCAAACCGTATACAACCGTTACAGAAGAAGGAATCTTAAACAAGATTCATTACATCAGAGGGCAACAGGTAATGATAGATCGCGATCTTGCAGAATTTTATGGTGTAGAACAGGAGCGACGAAGAATAGGTTTCAGAAGGGCCGATGAAGAAGACTAGAGGATATTTGCAAGGCCGATCGTAGGGCAATCAATCCTTCATTTCGCCCTGCATTTCGACCTTTCTATTTCCAAAATCAAAACTATTCTCAACACTCATGCTCATCTTGTTTCCATCGAAATGACAAACACTGGTTTCATGATGCGGGCTTTCAATATACTGCATCGTCAGTTCCAGTGTAGTATCATTTTTCCAACGATAGGTTCCGGCCACTTTTGTTGAACGAAAGGTGAGGAAATTAAATTTTGCAGGAGAAACCAGGTTGGGGCCGCGTTTGCTCGTTTCTCCCCTTTCCCAGTTGCCTGATCCGAAATCAAGATCATAATTGGCTGTATCGGTTTTTAATGCAAGCACGCATTTTTTGCCGTCAAAACGAAAGGACACGCTTTGGATATTTCTGCTATTAGGCGCCATAACAAATGTCTTTCCTGAAATGCGCGATTGCCAGGGAGAGGCTGTGTTATGCGTTGATCCGGAAGCAAGCTTCAATGCAGCGAGCTTTTGTTTCAATGCTGTTTCATTTTTTTTATCCGCAGGCAGTTTCTCCTTATGAAATGCGGGCAGCAGGTATTTCCATACCAGGTTGATCTCATTCTGCATATCTGGTGTTTCTGCAGTGATGGCTAGTACAGCATCCTGCGCAGGCATCACGATGATGAACTGTCCAAAAGCGCCGTCGGCCCGGAAAGCATCATGGCGGCATCGCCACATCTGGTAGCAATAGCCCTGCTCCCAATCGCTCGAATCTTTTTTTACCTGCGGAAGGTCCGGATGCTGAATGATCTTCGTTGTGGTTGCTTCTTCAATCCATTTTTCAGAAAGGATCTGTTTGCCGTTCCATTTTCCCTTCTGTAAAAAGAGCTGCCCAAACCTGGCCATGTCTTCGGTTCTTATCCTCAGTCCCCATCCGCCGGTATTGATCCCTTCAGGATCGATCTCCCAATCTTCGCCTTCAATTCCCAGAGGGTCGAACAGTCTCGGCTTCAGATAATCGATCAGCTTTTCCCCGGTCACTTTCTGCACAATGGCAGCAAGCATGAAAGTGCCAAGCGTATTATATAAAAAGTGGGTGCCCGGCTTGTGCACGATCGGCAAAGCCAGGAATGCCCTCACCCAGTTGCTGTCTTTGCCGATCACCGAAAAAGTGGGGTCGGGGTCATCGCCTCCCGACATGCTGAGCAGGTCTTTTACCCGGAGATCGGCCAGGTATGGACTTACGGTATCGGGCAACTGATCGGGGAAGAAGGAGATGACCTTGTCATCGACGCTAAGCCTGTGTTCGCTAACAGCAAAGCCTACCGCAGTGGCAGTAAAGCTTTTGCTCACCGAATACATGCTGTGCCTGAGATCTGAAGCATAAGGCTTCCACCAGCCTTCGGCTATTATGTGGCCATGCCGAAGGAGCATAATGCTGTGGAATTCAGTTTTACTTTTGCTGGCTGCATCCAGGAACTGCAAGATGCCCGCGGAGGAAACTCCCTGGGCTTCCGGATCAGAATGCAGGAGTGTCTGTTTCGGTTGTGCATGAACGTTAAGAAACGGGGCAAGCAGGAGCAGGAGCCCCGGGAGGAGAGATTTGAAAAGAGTCATTGCTTTATTATGATGTGCTTTTTCAGCAGTGAGTAAACAAAAATCATCCTGCATACCAGTTCCTCAACCGCACTTCAATACTCTTGTTCCCCGCTTCGACCAGCTTCTTGAAATCATTCACATCACTGAATCCGTTCTGTCCGCGGTAATGATAAGGATAGATGATCTTAGGTTTAAGTGCCAGCACTGCATCTGCAGCCTGTTTGTAATCCATCGTATAAGGCGGGTTCATGCAAACAAAGGCAATATCGATATCCTTCAAAGACCTCATCTCTGGAATGCCATCCGTATCTCCCGAAAGATAAATATTCTTATCAGCCATCCGGATTACATAACCATTGCCCCTGCCCTTGGTATGCTTCGCATCTGGACTTTCAGGAAGATTATACATGGGGATAGCCCGGATGCTGACGCCGGATTGCGATATTTCATCTCCATTTTTCAACACAATGATCTTTGCTTTTTCGGCAGCAGGTATTTTATCGGCAACCGCTTTCGGCACAACCAATACCGTAGAGGACTTTTCAATGGAATCGATGGTGTTGATGTCGAAATGATCGCCATGGATATCGGTCACTACTATGATATCCGGGGAAGCCAGTCCCTTGTATTTGGCTGCACCTCCTACGGGATCAGCATAAACGGTGATACCGTTTGTCGAAAGCACCAGGCTGGCATGATTGACGGGCTGTATGCTAAGCTCTCCTTTCGATGTAGGGATCAGGTCGGGCGAAATATGCTGCGCCCGGGCTTTGAACAGGAACAAAGCCAAGAGCAAGGTAAAAAAGCTGGATTTCATTATTGATGATATTGATCACTAAAGTTAATCATGTTGTGGAAATAAAGACACTCCTGTAGCGTGTTTTCTACTGCCATCAATTCAGCAGGTTCCGTATCGATTCGTGCAATTGCGCCTTGGTAAACGGTTTGACGAGAAACCCATCGGCCCCTATTTCCAGGGCAAGGTCTTGCGCTTCCAGGTCTATCCCCGAAATCATGATTATCCTGATTTCAGGATACTGCCGTTTGATAAAACCGATGAAATCCACGCCAAACCCGTCGGGCAAGCGATTATCGAGCAGTATCAGTGCCGGTTGCTCTTTCTCCAGGAATTCCTTTGCGGCCGACAGGCTGTTTACGTGATCAACGATCATTTCCTTTCCATCGAGCAGGAGATTCAGCAAAAGGCACATTTCGCCTTCATCCTCAATAACCAGTATCTTCTTCAGTTTGACGTCACTCATCGTATACTGTTTTATGTTAGTAAACCGGCATAAGCAATACTTGAACAACAAAAGACATACCATCCGTTTGGCGCTATCATAAATTTTTGTATTTTACCGCGACTAAATCCTCTTTTTACACCAAGCAGAACCCTGACCATGAAGATCATCTCCCTTTCCGGCATAGCGCTG
>CAYYZJ010000721.1:0-1584 GCA_964475615.1 uncultured Flavitalea sp.
TATCTATCAATCTTCTTTCGCCGGATATTTTCCTGCCGATCATCCCAAATATTCCTGCATCGTGGTGATCAAAAATAAACCCTTCGCCAAAAATTATTTGGGCGCACTGGTGGCCGGCCCTGTTTTCAGGGAAGTGGCCGATAAGCTGATGAGCACTGAAAGCGGAGCGTACAACTATATGGCCGGTGCGGTGTTGAAAAAAGACAGCGCCCAGTATTATTATGCCGGAGCAGTTCAGGATATCAAAACAGTGGCCCGCAGCTTGCAATGGAATTATAAGGATTCGGCGGGCGAAACAGGATGGGGAAGATTGTATGCCAGCAATTACGAGCCGGTGCTGAATGAAAAACCGATCAATAAAAAAATAATGCCCGACCTGAAAGGCATGGGATTGAAGGATGCCTTGTACATCCTGGAGAACATGAATATAAAAGTGGCTGCGCGCGGAACCGGAAAAGTGAGAATACAAAGCATAGAGCCCGGCGCTCCGCTGACCAAAAACGAAACCCTTACCCTGGAGTTAAACTGATGATGCTGTTGCAGGACATATTATATAAGGTGAGCATCCGGTCGGTGAAAGGAAGACTGGATCTGGAGGTGAACGACCTGCTGACCGATTCGCGCAAAGTGAATTCCGGCTCGGTGTTCATAGCCGTGAAAGGCGTTCAGGCCGACGGCCACCAGTTCATCGATGCCGCCATTGCCAAAGGCGCCATCGCCGTGATCCTCGAAACATTGCCCGGTCAGTTTAAAGAAGGGGTTACTTATGTTCAGGTAGAGAACAGCAGCATGGCCGCCGGTTATATGGCGCATAATTTTTATGGACAGCCTTCTGAAGAACTGAAGCTTGTTGGCATAACCGGCACCAACGGCAAAACAACCATTGCCACTTTACTCTACAAGCTCTTTACCGCATTGGGATATAAAACCGGATTGCTCAGCACCGTGCAGAACCATATTGCCGATACCATCGTTCCGGCCACGCATACCACGCCGGATGCCATCAGCCTCAACGAACTGCTGAAGCGGATGGTGGATGCCGGATGCACACATGCTTTCATGGAAACCAGCTCGCATGCCATTCATCAGCATCGCATCGCCGGACTGAAATATGCCGGCGGCGTATTCAGCAATATCACGCACGATCACCTGGATTATCACCAATCGTTCGACGAATACATCCGGGTAAAAAAATCATTCTTCGATTCGCTGCCCTCATCTGCCTTTGCCATTTCCAATGCAGACGACAAGCGCGGCGCCGTGATGCTGCAGAATACCAGCGCCAAAAAATATTTCTACAGCCTCAAGACCATGGCCGATTTCAAGGGAAAGATCTTTGAGAACAACCTTACCGGACTGGTGATGGCCATCAACGACCAGGAAGTGCATTTCAGGCTGATCGGGGAATTCAATGCCTATAACCTGCTGGCGGTTTACGGCACAGCCATTTGCCTGGGCGAAGAAAAACAGGAAGTGCTTCGCTGCCTCAGCGTGCTGAGCGGCGCTGAAGGAAGATTCGATTATATCGTATCGGCTCATGAAAAGCTGATGGGCATTGTCGACTATGCCCATACGCCCGATGCG
>CAYYZJ010000722.1:0-4839 GCA_964475615.1 uncultured Flavitalea sp.
ATGCGATGAACAGGGCAATCCGGTGTTGATAGACCCTGCTGTATATTTTGGTCACCGCAGCATGGACCTGGGCATGACCACGCTGTTCGGAGGTTTCGATTCCCGGTTCTATGAAGTCTATCGTTATCATTGTCCCCTCCCTTCCAACTATCGCGAGCAATGGGATGTCTGCAATCTTTATCCGCTGCTCATTCATCTCAATCTTTTCGGCAGAGGTTATCTTGGAGAGATACTCGGCATCATCCGCTCCTATTAAAATTGTTCCGGTATCACAATTTGTATTATTTTCAATTGTCTGATTCAATCACGCATAATGCTGGCCGTAACCATATTGGGAAATAACTCAGCCATACCGGCATTCGATCGTCACCCCACAGCGCAGGTGGTTACGATGGATGAGCATTTGTTCCTGGTCGATTGCGGCGAAGGAACGCAGATGCAGATGGCGAAATACAAGATCAGGCGCAGCAAGATCAATCATATTTTCATTTCGCATCTGCATGGCGATCATTATTTCGGGTTGATCGGCCTCATCACCAGCATGGGATTGCTGGGAAGGCAAACAGACCTGCATCTCTATGCGCCTTCGCCCCTGAAAGAGATCTTCGATCTGCAGCTCAAGGTGGCGGATACTGCGCTTCCCTTTCCCCTCCATTTTCATCCTTTGCAGCAGGAAGGCGTGGTGGTCAAGGACACGCGCTTTGAAGTGAGCTGCTTCAGGGTTTATCACCGCATTGAATGCTGGGGTTTCAAATTCAGGCAGATCAGGCCGTTGAGAAAAGTGAATCCTGAAAGAGCAAGAGAGGCCGGCATACCGGCTTCATTTTTTGACCGGCTGAAATGGGGAGAGGATTATCTTACGAAGGATAATGTGCTGGTGAAAAATGAAACCGTTACCGATCCTGCGCCCAGGGCCAGGTCTTATGCCTATTCTGCAGATACCAGCTATAATGAAGCTATCGTCGAAAAAATAAAAGGCGCCGATCTATTATATCATGAAGCCACTTATCTGAAAGACCTGGAAGACCGCGCCATCAAGCGTTTCCATTCCACTACCGTGCAGGCCGCCAGCATTGCGAAGAAAGCAGAAGTGGAAAAATTGCTGCTCGGTCATTTCAGCTCCAAGTATGAAAAGCTGGATGAATTCGAGCAGCAGGCCAAGATGATCTTTCCGAACACGGAGATTGCGTTGGAAGGAGTGACCTATAGGATTTAAGAGGTAATATTTAATATTTGGTTTGATTAAAGCGGGCGGCCGATCTCCCAGTGATGGCCGAAAGGATCGACCAGGCGACCCAGTCTCCACCCATGCGCCTCTCCTACCGGAAATACTTCTGCAGCTCCGGCTTTGATGGCGCGGTCGAAGAGTGTGTCGGGATCAGTAACGGTGATGATCATGCGCACAGATCCACCGCCAAGTGAATCAGGGCTCAGGTTATCGGGAGATTCATCACTCACCCAAAATTCGGCTCTATCCATTGCCAGTTTTGATACTACCGTTCCATCGGGGCCATCCAGGTGATAGGTTTCATTTGCCCCGAATGCCGATTGATAAAACCCTACGGCCTTGGCGGCATTCCGCACATTGAGCCAGGGAGCAATGGAACTTGTCATTGTATTGGCATTTAGAAAATGAACAACGCATCACAACCTCAGAGTTCCCGCGTTACCACCGGTGTTTGCTTTTCGGGCGATGCAGTGATATTTAGATAATTCCTCAGTTGCTGATGCAGTTTTTCGCTCAAAGGAACAAGAGGAAGCCTCAGATGGTTTTCAATGATCCCCAGTTCAGCCAATGCCGCTTTTACACCGGCGGGATTGTTCTCTGCAAATAGCAATTCATATCCTTCGATCAGTTGATCATTGATCGCTTTGGCATTATTGAAATCATGCTTCAGCGAAAAGCGGATCATATCGGAAAATTTGCGCGGAAAGCTGTTGGCGGCAACGCTGATCACGCCATCCATGCCGCAGGCGATCTGCGGGAGGGCCAGGGCATCGTCGCCGCTGACCACCAGGAAATCCCCGGGACGGTCGCGCAGCACCTGCATGCACTGGGCAAAATCGCCGCCGGCCTCTTTGATGCCCGCAATATTGCTAACGGTATGGGCTAAGCGAAGAATGGTGGAAGCATTCACGTTGCGGCCCGTTCTGCCCGGCACATTATACAGCAGGATGGGCTTCGGCGAAGCTTCTGCAAGGGCCTTGTAATGAAGGAACAATCCTTCCTGCGAAGGCTTGCTGTAATAGGGGCTGGCGCTCAGTACGGCAATAGCCTTGTCGAGCGGAAAGGTCTCGAGATCCCTGATCAGCTCATGGGTATTATTGCCGCCGATGCCCACTACAACGGGAACGGCTCCGTTAACCTTATTATAAGTGAAATTGATCAGCGCTATTTTTTCTTCCCTGGACAAAGTAGGGGTTTCGCCTGTAGTGCCCAGTGTAACCACATATTCCACTCCGCCTTCGATCACAAAATCGATCAGCTTGCCGAGGGCTTCATAATCCACTTCGAGCCTTTGTGTGAAAGGCGTTACCAATGCTACTCCTGTTCCGCTGAGTTGATTCCTGAGAGACATTGTATTTAATTTAGTTTAGTTTCTGCAATGGCGTCGGTGGGCAGTTCGTTCCAGAAACCCATCCTGCCGAATTTTTTTATTCTTTCTTCAATACGGTATTCGGGCGAATACTGCTTCAGCTCGCGAAGCGCTTCCAGCAGCCGGGGTTTAAGCAGGGCGGCTGCTTCGGTATAATCCCAATGGGCGCCGCCCAAAGGTTCAGGGATGATGGCATCGATGAGACCGAATCCGTACATATTGTCGGGCGTGAGGCGCAGCTCTTCGGCTGCCTTCTCTTTCTGATCCCAGCTTCGCCAGAGGATGGAGCTGCAGTTTTCCGGAGAGATCACGGTATACCAGGAATTCTCCAGCATAAAGACCTTGTCGCCCACGCCGATGCCCAATGCGCCGCCGGATGCTCCTTCGCCGATGATCACGCAGATCACCGGCACCCGGAGCCGCACCATTTCGTAAATATTTCTGGCGATGGCCTCTCCCTGTCCTCTTTCTTCAGCTTCCATGCCGGGATAGGCGCCGGGGGTGTCGATCAGGGTGATAATGGGTTTATCGAATTTCTCTGCCAGCTTCATCAGGCGAAGGGCCTTGCGGTATCCTTCTGGATTGGCCATTCCGAAATTGCGCATCTGCCTCATCTTGGTATTGGTGCCTTTTTGCTGGCCGAGAATCATTACGGTTTGTCCGTCGAGCTGGGCAAATCCGCCCACCATGGCTTTATCGTCGCGCACATTCCGGTCGCCGAAGAGCTCGATAAAATGGGTGCACATTTTTTCGATGTACTTGAGCGTATAAGGTCTATCGGGGTGACGGCTAAGCTGTACTTTTTGCCAACTGGTCAGGTGTTGTGTAATCTCTCTTCTTTTTTCGATGACCTGGTCTTGCAGTTTCCGGATAGAATCGCTAAGGTCTACTTTGGTTTTTTCTGCCGTTTGCTTCAGTTTCTCGATCTCATCGAACAATTCCTTGATCGGCTTTTCAAAATCCAGGAACTGGCGGTTTTTATCTTGCGGCATAATTTAATAATAGTATGTTAATGTAAAATTAAGGGAAGCGGGGTTTTTGATGAACATTTTATTGGATAAAATCAAAATTCTATTATCTTTGCCGTCCTTAAAAAGGATCAGGATTAAGGGGTTATTGAGTTGAGGGATTTGTTGATAGGTTGATTAGAATTTTAAGCATTATACATTTTTGAGGTTGTTAATTTGGCGTCTACACGCTAATGCTACAGGTTGGATCGGTAGTTCAGTTGGTTAGAATGCTGCCCTGTCACGGCAGAGGTCGCGGGTTCGAGTCCCGTCCGGTCCGCGAGGCGTCTTTTAGGCGCCTTTTTTATTTTATAAAACTCACTGAAATCAAGGGTTTTAGAAAAAATTTCGGTGTCAAAATAACACAAAAGATATCAAAGCATTCGGGTAGTAATCCGGGTTACTACCCTCGCTAGTATCTTTACTACTACCCTAATTTTTGACGGAGGGTTTGTGGATTTTTTTAGTGCGATTCATTCACCTAAAAAATTTGTGTTATGAAAGTAAGTGAGAATCTCTCCATCGTTTTCATCCTTGAGAAAAATCAGATGTCCAGGGATGGCCGCGTTCCTATTTATGCAAGAATTACCCCGAATGGACTTCGTTCCGAAATCTCGTTAGGTTGCCGCATTTTACCTCATCAATGGGACAAGATCAATGGTCGTATGAAAGGCAATACTTCGGATGATCTGCTGATCAATAGCCAGATAACACAAGTAAAAGCAAAGCTCGAAAGGCAGTTTTTTATTCTGACTACCCAATTTGAAGAAGTTACCGCTGACATGATCAAACGGGCTTACAAAGGCAAACTGCTAAGGCCCGGTGAAGTGGAAATGGAAAAGAAAAGCTTTTTGCAGGCTGTTGATTTTGAGATCAACCGTTTAAAGGAGAAATGTAACAAAGGGCTTAGGGCAAAAAGCACCATTGTCAAATGGGAAACCACCAGAACCAAACTTGAAGCTTTCCTTTTACATAAATTCAAAAAAGCAGACGTTCCACTGGAACAGATCAAATCCAGCTTTGCCGAAGATATGCTGCACTATTTAATAGTGGAGCAGGAACTTCATCAAAATACTGCTATGAAATATATCCGGAATACAAAACAGGTTTTGACTACGGCAACCGGTCGCTGGATCAGAAATAACCCAATCAAAGAATTCCGATGCACTTATCGGCAACCTGAACGGGATATACTCACAATTCACGAGATATAGGAATTGTACAAAAAAACTTTA
>CAYYZJ010000723.1:0-7661 GCA_964475615.1 uncultured Flavitalea sp.
ATTTCCGGATCGGCGCCCAGGTTGCCGATGAGCTGGACTTTATTTCTGAGTGCATACATAGTTGTAAGGTTTAATGATTAATGTCGATTCGCGGCGGCGGCATTTTCCGGAAGCGCCCGCCATACAAAGATGCGACGCTAGGGGAGCGAAAGCCGGAGATTATCCGGATATTTCCGGAAATAAGCGGATATATCCGGATATAAACGGCTCTGAAACGGTAAGGAAGATTGGAATCGGAAAAAGGCGGTTAAATTTGAACTATGTGCAATCTTAAACAGCTTCCTGGGAAAATGAAAAATACATTGGTTCTTTTTGCCTTATTACTTGTTCAAACTTTTTTATTTGCTCAGCAAATTGAAAGAATAGAGCCTCAAAACTGGTGGGTCGGAATGAAATATAATACTGTTACGTTGCTGGTTTATGGAAAGGATATTGCTGATTTACAGCCGGCCATTTCTTATGCCAATGTTCAACTGATAAAAAAAGATACCGTTGAAAACAAAAATTATCTTTTTATAACGCTCAAAATAAATGCTGCTGCAAAGCCCGGCAACGTCAAAATAAATTTCAGCAAAAAAGGCAAAGTTGTTTTAACAAGAGACTTCCCGATCCTGCAACGCGAAAAAAACAGTGCTGAAAGAGAAAGCTATACTCAGAAAGATGCAATCTGCCTCATCGTTCCCGATAGGTTCTCCAATGGCGATACGGCGAATGATATAATACCAGCATTATTGGAAACAGGCATCGATAGAAATAACGAAGACAAAAGGCATGGAGGCGATATCCAGGGAATAATCGATCATGTAGACTACATCAAATCTCTTGGCTTTACGCAAATATGGTGCACGCCCTTGCTTGAAAATAATGAGCCTCAATATTCGTATCACGGTTATGCTGCTACCGATTTCTATAAAATAGACCCGAGATTCGGAACAAATGAACTATTTAAACAGTTTGTCCGGGAAGCGAAAAAAAGAAATATCGGTGTGATATGGGACGTTGTGCTAAACCATTGCGGCACGGAATATTATTTTATAAAAGATTTGCCCGCGAAAGATTGGATCAATTTTTCCGATACTCACACCAGAGGCAATTTTCTAAAAACTACGCTAACAGACATATATGCTACAGAAATTGACAAAAAGGAATACACTGACGGCTGGTTCGACAGCCAGATGGCCGATTTAAACCAGCGTAATCCTTTAATGGCAAAATATTTAATCCAGAATACCATTTGGTGGATAGAATATGCAGGACTTTCAGGTTTAAGAGAAGATACATATTCCTATGCTGATAAAAATTTTTTAGCAGTTTGGACAAAAGCAATTCTCGATGAGTATCCAAATTTCAATATTGCAGGCGAAGAAATGTCAAGAATAATTGCTCAAACTTCATATTGGCAGAAGGACAAAAAAAACTTTGACGGCTACAGATCCTATTTGCCCACATTAATGGATTTTTCGCTGAATGATAACATCGTTTCCAGTTTAAATACTACGAATTATTGGTTTTCAACCTGGCGGGATACTTATCAAAGTATTGGGCAGGATTATCAGTTCCCTCATCCCGATGATCAATTAATATTTCCTGACAATCACGATTTAGACAGATTTTATTCCCGCCTGAATAAGCGTTTTGACAATTGGAAACTTGGAATGGCCATGTATATGACAATGCGGGGCATTCCGCAATTTCTTTATGGAACGGAAGTGTTAATGACCAATGAAAAGGCGGGAAGTGACGGACAAAGAAGGGGCGATTTTTACGGCGGCTGGAAAAATGATTTAAAGAATGCAGAAACAGGGCAAGGGCTAACAGATACTGAAGCAGCCGCAAAAGCATATTTTTCGAAATTGCTTAACTGGAGAAAAACAAATTCGGCGATCACCAATGGAAAATTCATCCACTATGCCCCGCAAAAAAATGATGTTTATGTTTATTTCCGTTATAATGACAAACAAAAAGTAATGGTCTTATTAAACAAAAATAGCGACAGTGCGCGCCTCGATATAAATAGATATGCTCAAATGATAGCCAATAAATTCAAGGCAAAAGATATAATTTCCGATAGAGAAATAAATGTAGAAAACACCTTGACAATACCTCCGAAAACTGCGATGATCCTGGAAATTGAATGAAACAAAAAGATTGCTCATAACATTCAGCTTGCTGATCGCATGAACACAAAAAGCATCATAAAAGCAAACGGCCTGAAGCTATACGTAAAAGAGGTCTTTGTTTTTGAAAGTAAAGAAAAAACAAAGAAAGCCCGTCTTCCTTTTTTCGCCGACGGTTATCCGGGCCTTATATTCCTGCAGGCGGAACAGGGGGCATTTATTTCTCCTCAAAACAAAAAACTGTCGCCCTTTTTTTTATATGGACAAACCATTCAGCCCATTGTACTATCGATAAAAGGTAAATACCGGATGATCGTATTTCAACTTTATCCTTTTGCCAGTAAAGTATTGTTCGGTATAAACCCCAGGGAAATCAACGATGATTGTTATGACCTGGCTTCTTTGAAAAGAATGGATATCCGGCAGGTCATCAGCGATCTGTCGGGCGCCGGCAGGTCTAAAGATCAGACCGGGATCATCGCCGGCTTTCTTTCCATGCTTGTCCGGCAAGCCATGAGCGACGAGGAACAAAAAATGCAGATCGCCATCAACCTCATCCTGCAGCAGAAAGGAAGGATCAGCATCGGCGCCCTCACCAAAAAGCTGCATATCACCGAGCGCACGCTGCAGCGGAAATTCATCGAATATATAGGCATCTCTCCAAAGCAATTCGCCAGGATCATCCAGTTCCAGGCTTCATTCGATCAGATCTCGAACGAAGCGTTCTCCAGGCTTACGGAAATAGTATATGAAAACGGCTATGCCGATCAATCGCACTTCATCAGGAGCTTCAGAAAATTCACCGGAGAAAAGCCATCCCGGTTTAAAATGTCCCGTTAAGCAGATTGTCGGGTTTGTTCAATTTTTGGCATGACAGCCTGAATAATTTTGGCCATCATTATTTTTTTATGACAGCCTATAATATTATTCAACTACTGGCAGCGCTGCTTGCCGGTTTGATCGCCGGATTGCTTTATGGATACGATTGTTCAGTCATCGGGGGACTGGGAAATTTATCCGATAAGGAATATCTCAGCGCTTTTCAATCCATCAACAGGGTCATTCTCAATCCCTATTTTTTCATGAGCTTCATGGGCAGCCTCATTGTACTGCCTGTTGCCTGCTGGCTGAGCTGGCGCTCGGGTTCTCATTCATTTTACTGGTTGCTGGCGGCAGCGCTTGTTTATACCATAGGCGTTTTCGGGATTACTATTTTCGGAAATGTGCCGCTGAACAATCTGCTCGACCGGTTTGATATAGCAGGCTCTTCGGCAGAAGCTCTCCGTACCATGCGGCAACAGTTCGAGCGCAACTGGAATGCGCTGCATCATATCAGGACTTATGCAGCCATGCTGTCTTTTCTTTTATCGATCATTTCCTTAACCAAATAATCATGAGAAGATCAATAGTACTGCCTTCTTTTATGTTGATGCTGATCGTTGCCGGCTGCTCAGTCAAGTCTTATCTCACAAACGGAGAAGCGATCTACCGCGCAGGAAAAAACCTGCAGGGACAAAAACTGCTCGACAGGAAAAAATCCCGCATTGATTTTGTAAAAAACTGCCAGGGCTGCCACGGCAAGAATGGAGATGCCATGGACAATTGCAATATCAAATGGTCATGGCTCAGCGATCCGGCAAAAATGGCCGTGCCTTATAACGATTCCCTGTTCTTCCGGTTCCTGGATAAGGACATTAAAAGCAACGGTGCTCCTGCCCGGACAGGAGTTCACTGGGACATGAGTGCAGCCGATAAAAAAGACCTGATCGGATTCCTGAAAACATTATGACCTGAACCATTGCGGGACTTCCGCTTTATTTTATATTTGACCGGAAAAACTGTATCATGAAAAAATTCAATACGGTTGACGAATATTTTTCATCAGTCCCGGCCGAAAAAAAGGCGATGCTGGAAGAAATGAGAAAAACAATAAAGGAAGCCGCACCACCCGACGCCGAGGAACTGATCAGCTATGGCATGCCGGCATTCCGGTATCACGGCATGCTGGTATATTATGCTGCATTCAATGAGCATATCGGGTTTTATCCTACATCTTCTGGCGTCAGGAATTTTCAAAAGGAGCTGGCTGCCTATAAAACTTCAAAAGGAGCTATTCAATTCCCGCTGGGAACCAGGATTCCTAAAACCCTGGTAAAAAATATCGTGAAATTCAGGGTCAGGGAGAACCTGGAAAAAAAAAGCCTGAAAAAGAAAATCAAATAGACCTTATTTATTCATGAGCGTTAAGAGCCCTTCGGTTTTAACGTTATTGCCCCGTATTCTGAACCGGTAAAATGGTAAAAGCATACGTTAAAATACCCTGCCGTTTCATTTAAAGTCCCCGGCATTCATAGTAATTTAGCAATAATGCATCAGGCTTTGATGTGTAGCAACAGGTCAATCCCTGATCGCTATGAAAGAAAAATCGTCTTCAACAAAAGCCTGCCTGAGCTGCGGAAAATTCCTGAAAGGAAGGGTCGATAAAAAATTCTGCGACGACTATTGCCGCAGCAATTACAACAACCGCCTCAACAGCAGGAGGTCGCAGTACATACGCCGCATCAATACCATCCTTAAAAAGAACCGTGGCATACTGGAGGAGCTGTTGGCGGGGTTTTCGGCAACGGTCACGGTTAACCGAAGCAGGCTGGAAAGCCGCGGCTTTAATTTCGGGTTCTTTACAAACACCTATACCAATCCCAATGGAGCGGTCTATTTTTTCTGCTACGAATACGGATACCTGCGGCTGGATAATGAACGGCTCCTGCTGGTAAAGCAAAAAGCAAGACCTGCCGGCCGCCCCGGTGTTTGAAAAACCGGGCCTGATATTGAAAATTCCATCTTAGGTCATTTTGTTTGCGATGATCTTGAAGAAATGTTTATCATTATCCTCAAAGCAAATGACCATGCATTACAAAACTACTGCACTGCTGCTGCCGATCCTGTTATCTTCTGCCGGTTTGCTCCGGGCACAGCCCATGAAGATCGATATTTCAGATCCTCCCGGCAAAGCCGAACTGTTCTGCGAAGGACTGATCTCTACCGGTCTGAATGAACGCGATATGGCCATTTCGCCCGATGGCAATGAGCTGTTCTACACCATCGTGTCGCCGCTGAATATGTTCAGCGCCATTGTGCAGATGAAAAAAGACGGCAAAGGGAATTGGTCTGGTCCGGAAGTGGCTTCTTTTTCCGGAACCTACAACGATCTGGAGCCGGCATTTTCGCCAGATGGCAAAAAACTATTCTTCGTTTCCAACCGTCCGGTTCATGACGACAGCGTCAAGGATTTTGACATCTGGTATCTCAGCAAAACAAACGGAGCATGGACGAATCCGGTGAACCTCGGTTCCCCCGTCAATACGGAAGCCAATGAGTTCTATCCTGCTGTTGCCGCCAACGGCAATCTGTATTTTACTGCCGCTTACAATAAAGGAAAAGGGAAAGAAGATATTTATGTAGCGAGATGGGAAAACGGCCGCTATGCCGATCCTGTTTCACTGGATTCTGCCGTCAATTCGCCGATGTATGAATTCAATGCCTATGTATCGCCCGATGAGCAGTTCATTATCTTTTCTTCCTACGGAAGAACCGATGATCATGGAAGAGGCGATCTGTATATCAGTGTAAAAGATGCAGCGGGAAACTGGCAGCCGGCAAAAAACCTGGCCATACTGAACTCCCCGAGGCTCGACTATTGTCCTTTCGTAAGCTTCGATAAAAAGACCTTGTTCTTTACCAGCGAAAGAACAGACCTGAAAGAATCCTATCCAGATAAAAAGCAGAACTATTCGGGTTTGATGCATCTTGCCGGCAGCACGCTCAACGGCAGCGGCAATATTTACCGGGTCAGGTTTGATCAGGTTATGAAGAGCGTGGAGTAATGTGGAAATGTGGAAATGTGGAAAATGTGGAAATGTGGAAATGTGGAAATGTGGAAATGTGAGAAATGTGGAAATATAATTTCTCGTGTTTGTTATCAATCATATAATTTCCACATTTACACATTACTCACATTTCCACATTATTTCTTCAGCAATTTATTGTTCACAATCTTCTCCATCACTTCTTCTTTCTGGTATTTGGAAATAGGAATCTGGAATTTGCCGGAATGCAGCACATTGCCTTCAATGGCATCGATCTTATCGATGGAAATGATAAAGGATTTATGCGGCTGGATGAACTGCTGCGCCGGCAGTTTTTCCTGAAGCATTTTTAAGGTGAGATGTGCGATGACCTTTTTTTCTTTGGTGTGGATGGCAACATAATTTTCCAGCGCTTCGATGAAAAGGATATCCGGGAAATTTATCTTTTCCAGCTTATTGTCAGATTTGACAAAAATATAATCGCCTCCTGCCTGCGCCGATTGCTGCGATTGAAAATAGTCAAAGGCCTTATTGGCTGCCCGCAGAAAGCGCTCAAAGGAAATGGGCTTGAGCAGGTAATCCAGCACTTCAAGCTCGAATCCCTGCAAGGCATATTTTTCATAAGCCGTGGTGAAGATCACTTTCGGCGGGTTGGACAGGCTTTTCAGAAATTCCAGTCCCGTAATATAAGGCATTTCAATATCCAGAAAAAGCAGGTCGACCGGTTCCTGCCGGATCAGGGAATTGAGCTCGATGGCATTCTCGCAAACGCCTTTCAGTTCGAGGAAGCCAACCTGGGCGGTGTATCCCTGCAGTCCCTTTCTTGCAAAAGGCTCGTCGTCGGTGATCACGCATCTGATCTTAGTGTTCATGGGCTAGTATTAATTTCATTTCAGCAATAAAATGATGGTTTGTCCTGTTGATGTTCAGTTCATGCCTGTCAGGATAAAGCAGCTCCAGCCTTCTTCTCAGGTTTTCGAGGCCGATGCCGCTTTCTTTTTTGTAGACCAATGCTTCAGGCACGGTGTTTTCCACCCTGAACCGCAGCTCGTCCCCCTCCAGATTCACATTGATGGATAACCGATAATCGCCACCTACGTATTTGAATGCATTTTCCACCAGCGGAAGCATCAGCAGCGGATATACCTGCTGGCCGTTCAGCCTTTCGTCGAAGCGCACATCCAGTTTTAATTTTTCCGAAGCCCTGATCTTCTGCAGCTCGATGAAATTTTCGAGATAACTGATCTCCTGGCTCACCGGAACGGTTTGCTGCTGGTCGTAAAGCTGGTAGCGCAGCAGCCCGGAAAATTTCTCGATGCTTTTTTTGGCTTCAGCTACGTTTTCATCCATCTGGAAATAGATCGTGTTCAGGGCATTGAACAGGAAATGCGGGTGGTACTGGGCTTTCAGGAATTTCAGCTCCGTTTGCAGCTTGTCGTTGCTGATCTTTTCCAACTGAACCTTTCCGTCAATATATGCTTTCAGAAAAGTGCGGCTGCGCATGATGCCGTAATAGATCAGCACATACAGCAGGGGGATCGTATTGATGTCTATCACATCGTACCACTGTGTGCCGTCGTCCGTAAGCGCGGTGAAGGTGGTGAGGAAGGCGTTCTGGAACAGCAGGTTCACCAGGAATACATAGAGCAGTTCCCGGACGATGCGCCGGCTGCTGTAA
>CAYYZJ010000724.1:0-1544 GCA_964475615.1 uncultured Flavitalea sp.
GATGATCTTTCAGGTTGAGGCCCGCATAGCACCGTGTATCATCCGTAATAAAAACCGGAAGCCTGTATTTTTTAGCGAGCACCGGAATGCCCATAACATGATCTGCATGCTCATGGGATACAAAGATCGCCCTGACCCTGCTCATCGGCAAGCCCAGCCGCTTCATCCGCTTTTCCGTTTCCCGGCACGATATGCCGGCATCGACCAATATGGCTTCTTCCTGATTACCGATATAGTAACAGTTACCATTGCTCCCGGAATTCAGCGAGGCGATCTGCAAACACATAACGCGCCAAAAATAATCATTAAACACAATGATCACCGGAGGTTTTTATTCCCAATCTCCTCCTCCCGGCCCCCGGCCAGCCATTGTGGAAAAATATGCCTGTACTTCTGCAGCAGCTCATCGGTTTTTTTCTTTATCCATTTGGAGATGATCTCAAATACAATAAAGCCGATGATGATGGAGATCAGCCATTCCAGCCCCGTGAAGGTTTGCCTGTCGACAACAGTCTTTTTTGCAGTGATGCCCCAAAGATTTTTAATGCTCCGGGTAGTAAAGAAATGCGACACGAGGCGGGTGGATGCGATGCCGATAACAAATCCCAAAAAATTCCCGGTAAAATTATTGTAGAGGTATTCGATGAATTTCCTGCCAGTACTGTTTTTCATAGCGGATGGATTGAGATACTAAAATAGCAATCTTCCCGTTAATTAACAATCCGGATGAAAGATAAATTAGAAAACCCGGTATTATAGCAGTACCTTACTCCTTTATCATAATATGGCAGGCTGTATGATCCTGATCTGCTGACCGCTTAACAGCTCACGTATACATTGCCATCCCTAAAACCCGATTTATGTACATTTTCGCCATAAGGGCAACCGCCCGGCAGAAGTGGATTATCATTCAATATCTAAAATGAAAAAAAAGTTAAGCGTTGGGGTCATCGATCTCGTGTGTAAGGGTCCAACCCACACGCTCTGGGGAAAAATCATGCACGCCAATCTGGCCAGCATTATGCCGCAAGTGATAGCCGTATGGTGCGAGCAGCAAGGTCATGAAGTAAAAATGATCTGCTATACCGGCCAGGAAGACCTCGACAAGGAATTACCCAAAGGAGTTGATGTAGTGTTTATCAGTTCGTTTACGCAGGCGGCCCTGCTGGCCTATTCATTAAGTAATTTTTTCCGCAGCAAAGGAATTGTAACCGTTCTCGGCGGCCCTCATGCCAGGTGCTATCCCGATGACGCCGTTCTGTATTTTGACTTTGTATTGGGATTTACCAATCAGTCTACCATCGCAGCAGTGCTGGAAGACTGTGTTCCGCAAGGCCGTCAGGGAAGGCATCTCGCCGCTGGCCGGCAGCCGCTTCAATTGCCTGGCGCAGCAGAGCGCTGGAAATTTATAGAAGCCACTTTAAAAAAAGCGCCGCTTATCAAAATCGTTCCCATGATCGGCAGCATGGGCTGCCCTTATACCTGTTCTTTTTGTATTGATTCGGAAGTGCCTTATCAGCCATTGGACTTTCAGAGCATGAAGA
>CAYYZJ010000725.1:0-1818 GCA_964475615.1 uncultured Flavitalea sp.
TTGTTCAGATACTCAACCCATGCCTGCCGGCCACCGGGATACTCCGCTTCCAACTCGGTTTTGGAATATACTTTTTGACTATCCGATGTATTTACTTCGGGGGTTAACAGGCCGTCTTCTGATGGCCTGCAGTTTATTGAAAATGCACAGACCAGCAAAAACAGCATTGGTAGTACCAGTATTCTGCTGATATATCCATAGCGGAATTGCGTATGTTGAATGATCATGGTTATGCGGCGTTTTATCTGGTTCTGAAAAAAAGGATTGATCATGCCGGGTTGCCTGCCGTGCATGGACTGATGAACCAGCAATTCCGCATACTGATGCCTGTTATTGTCCGCCATGGCATATTCATCGGCCAGGAATTCGTGGATGGCTTTAATTTCCTGTTTGATGAGATGTAAAAAAGGATTGAGCCAGAACAATGCCGATAACGATTCGAGTAAAACAACGTCGAGCGAATGCCGTTGCCGGATATGGTATAATTCGTGACGGAAGATCTGCTGTCCTGCACTGCTTTGCAGATCGAGCCGCTGGTTCCAGAACAGAAGCCTGAAAAAGGAGAATGGCGTTCCCTGCTCATCGGTCTCGAAAAATTTAATGCCGCTCATTTCCTTATACCGGTAAGCCGATGTCATTTTGTTGATGTACCGGAGCGATCTGAGCAAGCTGATCAAAAAGAACAGCACACCGGCTGTATAGAGGGCTGTCATCATGCTTTGTGCGGAAATATACCTTGTTCCGCTGTGGACAGTTATGGTCACCGCTTTTTCCAATCCGGCTATGCCCGGCCATTGCAAGGGCAGGTTGGCGGCGCCTGATTTTATCCATAGATCGCGCAGGGGAATGCGAATCAGCGGCAGGATCAGGGAAGCGGCTCCAATGCCCAATAAGTAAAACCGGTTGTATTGATGGAACCTCTTATTGCGGAGAAAAAACCAGTAATAGCCATAGAGCAGGCCTGAAATGCAGGTCATTTTCAGAAAATAGGCGAGGACAGTCATGATGCATTGTTTTTGGATGATTTAATTTGTTGCATCAGCTCTTCCAGTTCCTGGAGACTGAGCTTATTGTCGTTCACGAACTGCGATACCAGCTTCGAGGGCGATCCCTCGAAATATCCTTTCAGGAGATGATTGATGCTCTTTTTGCCATATTCTGCCTTGCCGATCCTGGGACGGTAAAGATTGTGTCTTCCCTGCACTTCGTATTCCACGAATCCCTTATCCACCAGGATCTTGAGGATGGTGGCCACTGTATTGGCATGCGGCCTGGGCTCCGGCGAAGCGTCGACAATATCTTTCAGGAAACCTTTGCCGAGCTTCCATAGCACCTGCATAAGCTGCTCTTCGGCGCGCGTAAGTGTTTTCATCTATAACTAATTTTTTAGTTCCCAAACAAATGTAATAACTAAAAAATTAGTTTATCGATATTTTATGAAAATTTTAAGATATTTTTCAGTGAATACAGGTATTAAAACTGTCATAACTGCATCTTAACCGGTGCAGGCATGGGTTTTGGGGAATATAACGGTGGGGTATCAACGTTATTAACAATTGTGCAAAAAACGGGAGTTCCGAACGTGTATTTTTGTCCTAAAAGGTTATGAAGTTCGGAATCCGGTTCGTATTTTTGCAGACGGTTCAGGACGGATTCATGTAAATCAACCCTTTTTACAACTTTCCCTTGCCGCCCGCTGTTATATGATTGATTTGTACCCGACAAAGGTTTTGTCAACTTTTTATTTTTAGATATGAGGCAACTTAAGATTGCTACACAAATTACGAATCGTGATTCCCAGGCAGTTGAAAAGTACTT
>CAYYZJ010000726.1:0-3703 GCA_964475615.1 uncultured Flavitalea sp.
CATAAGTGATCATCACAAACTGTAGTTTATCTTTAAGTTCCTGCTGCTCTTTTTTAATTGCCGGAAAACTCGCAATGCAACCTGAACAATTCTTTGCCCAAAAGTCTAAAACAAGCCATTTACCTTCAAAATCATCTAAAGACGCTGTTTTTTTAGTATAATAATCTATTCTTTTAAGAAAAAATGGGGGGCATGGTTTACCAACTTCCGGCTCACTTAAATTGTTGTTATCTGTCTGTGCAACTGCCTCCACCGAAAACATACAGAACATCATAATGAACAAAAGATTCCATTTCATAATATAATCTTTTGAAATTCATTTTAATAACCGCTATTTTGAACCAGATTACCATCAGCTATAAGTTCACTATTGGGAATAGGAAACAATTGCTTGAAACTTTGCCATTCGCCACCCTTCAGCGCACATGCACCATTGGTACCTCCCATCACCTCATCTATTGTATTAGTTCTTTTTAAATTATACCACCGGTCTCCTTCAGTAAATAATTCAACTTGCCGCTCTTTAGATATTGCTGCAATAATCTGCTCTTGATTTAATCCGGATGGCAATGGCTCCAGTCCTGCCCTGCTCCGGATTGTATTTACATCGCTTATTGCTCCTGAAAAATTCTGTTGCATTGCTCTTGCTTCAGCCCTGATTAGATATTGTTCAGCAAGGCGTAACACCATAGAATATTCTTCTATATCGCCGGTATATGTGCTGCCATCTTTATATTTATATGGAAAATAATAATTGTTATTGCCATCATTAAATCTGCCTACCCAGCTTAATTTCCTTTTGTCATTTGGCTCAAAAGCGTTTAGTAACTGTGAACTGAGCGTACTGCTGCCATTAACCTCCGGACCTGGTATAGTTGTTAAAACAAAATAGAAGCCTTCAGATGCATATTTATTGGAAGACGGCGGTTGAATTTGCCATATTGCTTCATTACTGTTTTTCTTAAAAACCGCATTTAAATCCATTTCCAGTGAAAACATGCCACTATTATTGATAACAGTGTCTGCTTCTTTTTCAGCCAAATCGTATTTATCCATATATAAATAAACTCTTGCAAGCAAAGCAGACGCTGCCCAAGTTGTGGGACGAACTCTGTCAACAGTAACTGCGTCGTCAGTGGCATCCAAAAAATTACTGCCTAACAGATTCTTTGCACTTAACAAATCCGATACAATTTGTTCATAAACCTCACTTTGGGGATTTCTTTTAGCAACAGAATTGATCTTGTAATCCGTCGTAAGAACTAACGGAACATCTCCATACATATTTACCAGGTTAAAATACCAGTAAGCCCGAATAAATTTTGCTTCTCCAATTATAAAATTCTTATATTTTGTCTCTATATTAGAAGATTGACTGACATTCTCTATAATAGCATTTTCCTGATAAACGTAATTATAACCTTGCATCCAAAAATTTACTACTCCACCAATGACTTCGTCAGAAGTTGCGCTCAATGAATTAGTATATAGATTGTGAATACTCTGACTAGTCAATGAACTTGTAAGTTCATCAGCAGTAAGAGCAGTACAATAGTCAAAAAAAATTGGATAATTCTGCATTTGGGCATATATCGCAATCTGAGCTGCTATTGCAGTAGCTTTATTGTTGAAAATACTTGTAGTGACCAGACTGGTGGAAGGCGCATCCACTTCAACAAACTTCTTGCAACTCAAGGTGCTTATGCAGAATAGTATTACTAATATATATTTAGTGTTCATAATTATTATTTGAAGGTGTTAATTAATTATAATCCTATTTGAGCACCTACTGTTATCATCCTTAATGGCGGTAATGCCAAGCCTTGCGTTTCAGGATCTAATCCCTTATATTTTGTAATAGTCAAAAGATTTTGACATGATATATACGCGCGGCAGGTCTTTAGATGAAGCCTACTTCCAAGACTGTTTGATAGATTATAGGAAAGCGCGATATTCTTTAAACGTATAAAGGATGCATCACTAATCACGTAATCACTATAATATTTCGCATTCTGCCATGCTGTATTGACGTCTGAACCAGCGCCCAATTGAGTATATTTTTGGGTTGATTTATTTTGACCGGATGTCTGCCAGCGATCAAGTACATAAGTAGATTGATTTGCTGCAAAAAAACCAGGAAAAGAGAAAGCTGCCAGATAATTATTGCCTTTCTGTTTAACAAACTGAAAGAAAACATCCAAGCTAAAGTCTTTATAAGAAAAGGTGTTTGAAAATCCTCCAAAATATCTCGGTCCTATCCAGTCTAAAAATTGTTTATCCTGTACATCCAGTTTTCCATCATGATTAACGTCTTGAAATGTATATACACCTGTCTGCGGGTCCACACCGGTATAATGATACAGGAACAATATGCTCAATGGCTTACCCACTGCATAAGTTTGTCGGTAACTGGAACCGGCCAGGTTGGGGAAAGAAACCAATTTATTACGAGGAATTGTGAACGAAAAAGAACTTTTCCAGTTAAATTTTTGTTTCTTAAAAATTTCTGCATTTAAGGTAAATTCAAATCCGGTATTTTGTATTACCGCCGGTAAATTAGCAGTGATGGAGTTAAACCCATCGATAGTCGGTAGCACATAGCCTACTAACTGGTTACCGGTACGGTTTCTGTAATAATCTGCGGTTAAATTGAGCCTGCTTTGTAAAAACCCAGCTTCTAAGCCAAAATCTAATTTCTTAACCACCTCCCAGGCAAAGTAAGGATTGGCAATCTGCGTTGGGTACAGACCTGTTATACCTTGGTAAGTTGAGCTGGTAAAGGGCTGATAAGTACTTAGATATTTGTAATCAAGAATCTGATCATTACCGGTTGTACCATAACTTGCTCTTATTTTTCCGAAGTTTAGAAATTGAATATTGTCCTTAATCCATTTTTCTTCTGAAAAAACCCATCCCAGTCCTAATGAACCGAAATTTCCGAATTGCTTTTCCGGTCCAAACCGACTACTGCCATCGCGTCTTGCCGTTAAATTGATTAAATATTTATTATTTAAATTATAGCCTACTCTCCCATAAATGGAGTTATACCGATAAGTAGTGGCAGTATTGCCCAATAAAATAATTGTTGAGGCATTTGCTACATTATTTATCAGGGCATCATCTAAAAATCCTAATGCCAATTGTCCAATAGAACTATATTGTTTATTCTGGAAAGTGGATCCGGCTAATATATCAAGTCTGCCGTTTCCGATCTTTACATTATAACTGACTTGTGGTTCAGCAAGCCAGGAATTTGTAGCGCTATTTCCAAATAGGCTTACCCTGCTATAAGGGGATGGAGGCCCGTAAAATGCACTCGCAGGTGTTTGAGTCGTCTGATTCATTTCCATTTTATTGTAACCAAAATTTCCCTCGACCTGCAAGCCGCGGATAATCTCGTAGCATAAAGAAACACTTCCGATTAAATTATATGTTGTTGATTTTGCCTTCATCTTTGTATTTGAAATTGGGTTAGACCATGTGCCATTCGCCCAATTAAGTTCTCCACTTGAATCATATAATGGCGGTGCATCAGGAGCAAGCGTAATTAGCTGTGTAAAATCTACCAATGGCAGTAAATTATTGTCATTGACATATTGAGCAGAAAAATTTACTTTAAACTTCTCGTTAACCGAAGTATGATTAATATTTGCTAATACCGCTTGCTTTCTGTCATAATAGTTGCCCGGAAAAACAGTTGATT
>CAYYZJ010000727.1:0-1661 GCA_964475615.1 uncultured Flavitalea sp.
GCCGATATAAGGCTGCAGTCTTTGCTGAACAGCTTCTGCATAGTCGCCGGCAAAAGCCACCAGGCTGTCGGGCGATGCCATGGCGTTGCTGTCCTTCGGCGATATCATCACCACCAGCTTGTCCATGAACTTAGCGTTCTGGAAAACCTGGTTCAGCTTTTCAACCTTTTTGTCTTTGGGGAGGATTTTCGAGATGTCTTCTTCAAACCGGAGCCGCATGGCAAACCATCCCGCCAGTAAAAAAAAGGCGAGGAAAGAGCTCCAGAAAGCAATCCGGTTCTTCCCGAAATAATCATATATGCCGATAAAAAAATTTGCCATCTACTGTTGACTTATGCTCTCCCGGCCGACTGTTCTCTTTTTGAACAGCCTGAGCAGACCGAATGTGATCAGTCCCGTTACCGCGCCCGCCAGCACGGCGAGCGTGATGCTGCCATAAATATATTGCTCAAAATTATGCCGTATCGTGTTCAGTGAAATATCGGAGCTGAAGCGCAGGCGCTCAGCCCTGCCGTTCATCCAGTATGCGCCCAGTTTGTAGCTGCAGAACACGATCACCGGTATCATGGGCGGGATGCTGATATTGGCGGCAACGATGACCAGTGCTTTGTTGAGCCTGAGCAGCAGGGCCAGGAAGATGGCTGCCATCAGTTGAAAGCCCCAGATGGGAATGATGCCCATAAATACGCCGAAGCCTACAGAAAACCCTTTCAATCCGTCCGACTGATGTTCACTGAGCAAATGTTCGTTGACAAATCGTTTCAGCTTTTGCCTGTTGAACAGCGACCGGAAAAAATTTCTAGGTTTGATGTAGATGAATGCAATGATCACCAGGATGCTGTTCAGTATGCTGATCCTGCTGAAATCGCGGAAAGGCCTGAAATGCGAGATGCGTTCTTCTTTCGGCGGATAATATACTTCAACAGGCACCCATTCGATGCTTACGCCTTTCCAGGCCGCCCTCACCAGCACTTCGATCTCGAATTCATATTTGCGGGTGAAGAAATGCATGTTGCCGAGCGGCAGCAGCGGATAAAGCCTGAAGCCGGATTGCGTGTCGGGACAATCGATACCTGTTTCCACCCTGAACCAGAAATTGGAGAAGCGGTTGCCGAAGCTGCTCTTGCCGGGAACAGCGGCCTGGTTCATATTGCGGGCGCCGATGATGATGGCCTCATGCTGCGGGTTCAGCTTGTTCAGGAATAAAGGAAGGTCTTTGGCAAAATGCTGCCCGTCGGAATCGATGCTGATGGCGAAGCGGTAGCCGAGCCCGAGGGCATGAGCAAATCCCCGGCGCAGCGCCCAGCCTTTGCCCCGATTTCTGCTATAGCCCACATAATGAATAAAAGGGAACGATTTGGCAATCCGTTCCGTTTCATCGGTAGAGCCGTCATTGACCACGATGATCTGATGCGTATAGGCGGCCACACCGGTAATTACCTGGCCAAGGGTTAGGGCATTATTGTAGCTGGGTATGATAACGCAGGTTTGAAGCGCTTCAAACTCATTCCTGCCTGTAGATGCATTCGTCATCGCTTCAAAATTACAATACCCGGCCGAGGTTTTCAAAACCATAGCGGTCTTCCGGATTTTTCAGAACTTAGCATTCCATTCCCTGACAACCGTATGCAAAAACTTCCTGCCAAATCTTATTATGATAT
>CAYYZJ010000728.1:0-12012 GCA_964475615.1 uncultured Flavitalea sp.
GGCCCCACCCGGCCTGCTCCTACCTTTAGCGGAGGAGGTGGTGGTGGAAGATCGTTCGGTGGCGGCGGTGGAGCAAGCAGGCCTTCGGGAGGAGGCGGTGGTGGCGGCGGTCGTCCGGGCAGAAGATAACGGTTGACCAAAATCTGTTCATTGTGCAAATAGGATCATACAAACCTGGCGGTTAAAAACCGGCCAGGTTTTTTAGGTATGGCTCAAATTGATTTTATCAAAAAATGGTCGGAAACATAGGTTCCCGCTATTTTATGCTTGCAGGCATAGCCTTTTTACTGGCTTATGTTCTGTTCAGTAAGAGGATAAAATATAAAAAGATCCAACGCCGTTTTCCTGCGCTGGTTCACCATCAATCTACCAATCCTTCTCCCTGGGCTGCTTATGCCTTTCACCCGCTGGAAGCCCTGGTGGAAGCAGGCATATTCATCGTATTTCTCTTCAGTATTCCCATCCATCCGCTTCATTTGCTCATTTTCTTTTTTATGATGATCGTGTATAACGTTTACGGTCACCTGGGATATGAACTATACCCGAAAGGATTCAGCAGGCACTGGCTGGGAAAATGGATCAACACTTCAATCAGCCATAATCTGCATCATCAGTATTTCAAAGGGAACTACGGACTGTATTTTACTTTCTGGGACAGGATAATGGGAACCATTCGCAATGATTACGACCGGAAATTCGAAGAGGTCAGCTCACGCCAGGTAAAAGAATGAACGAAAATTCATTTAAAAAGGCCATTTCCGTTTTTCGTTTTAAATTTGCACCTCCTTAAAGAAAGGACTTATGGAATATAGTAAAATCATTGCCGTAACCGGATTGCCGGGATTGTATGAACTGGTCAACAGCAAAACAGATGGCGCTATTGTGCGTTCGCTGGAAGATAAGGGTGCACGTTTTGTATCAAGCCGCATTCATCAGTTCTCCCACCTCGAAAGCATTGAAGTGTATACTACACGGGAAAATGTAAACCTCATTGAAGTGCTAAAAGCCATGGATACGAGTAATGAAAAGCTGCCTGATGAAAAAGACAGTGATGCCCTGAAAAAATATTTTCAGAAAGTATACAAGGATCTCGATTTTGACCGGGTTTACAGCAGCGATCTGAAAAAAATGGTGAGATGGTATTCCATCCTGAAAAAAAACAATATTGAACTCAAGCTGTCCGAAACCCCGGAAGAAACGCAGGAACAGCAGGAAGCGGCTTCCACTGCAGAAACCATAGAAGCGCCTGCCGAAAAACCGGTTAAAGAAAAAAAGACCGAGGAAAAAAAGGTTGAAGAAAAACCAAAGGCCAAAACAAAGACTGCTGAAAAAGAAAAAACGGAAAAGCCTGCCCCAAAAAAGAAGGCCAAGGAAAAAGAAGAAGAACCCAAGGCAAAGACCAAAGCCGCTGCAAAAGAAAAAGAAACACCCGCACCGAAAAAGAAGGCCAAAAAATAAACGGCCATTTCTTCAGCAACAGGAACCCGATGCGGTCTTTTGCAAAGCAGTTTTTTATCAAACATTATCGACATGAATTATTCAGCAGCAATAGAAAAACCGGTAAGGCATTTTTTGCCCGCCGATTTTACGATTACGAACTGGGAGGGGCTGGAACCATATTTAAAAGATTTACTGGAAAGAAAAATCGATTCCAGGCAGGCCCTCGAAAACTGGCTCAGGGACATGAGCGAGCTGGAAGCCGTAGTGAGCGAAGATGCCTCCTGGCGTCAGATCCGCATGACCTGCGACACCGAGAACAAAAAGCTGGAAGAGGCATTCACCTATTTCATGATGGAGATACAGCCCAGGATCCAGCCTTATGCCGACAAGCTGAACCGCAAGCTGATCGAAAGTCCGTTTACCCGGGAGCTTGATCAGAAAAAATATTTCACCTACCTGCGTTCGGTAAAGAAAAGCATCGACCTGTTCCGCGAAGCAAATATTCCCCTGCAGGCCGAACTGAATGTGCTGGCCCAGCAGTTCGGCGCCATATCGGGCAAAATGACCGTGCAGGTTAACGGTAAGGAATATACGCTGCAGCAGGCCATGAAATTCCTGGAAAACCACGACAGGAAGCTGCGCGAAGAAGTGTTCCGCAAAATCCAGGAAAGAAGGCTGAAAGACAAAGATGCGCTCAACGATCTATACTCTACGCTGGTCGGCAAACGCCACCAGGTTGCCGTAAATGCAGGATTCGAGAATTACCGCGACTATAAATTTGTGGAGCTTGGCCGCTTCGATTATACCAAGGAAGATTGCTTCCGCTTTCATGAAGCCGTAAAGCAGCACGTAATGCCGCTGGTGAATACGATCAATGAAAACAAGAGGAAAAAACTGGGTGTCGATAAGCTGCGCCCCTGGGATACCGATGCCGAGCCCGAAGGCCTGGAACCCTTGCATCCGTTTACCGGAGGTAATGAACTGCTCGAAAAAACCATCGCCTGCTTCAGACAACTGAGACCATTCTTCGGCGATTGCCTCAGCACCATGAAAAGCATGGGCCGCCTCGACCTGGAAAGCCGCAAGGGCAAGGCGCCGGGCGGTTATAACTGTCCCCTGGCAGAAACAGGAGCTCCTTTCATTTTCATGAATGCAGCAGGGCAAATGACGGATGTAACGACTATGGTGCATGAAGGCGGACATGCCATTCATTCTTTCCTTTCGCATAACCTGGAGCTCACGGCTTTCAAGGAATACCCAATGGAGATCGCTGAAGTGGCCAGCATGACGATGGAATTATTCAGCATGGATCACTGGCATGTTTTCTTCGATAATGATGAAGATCTGAAAAGAGCAAAAGAGCATCAACTGGAAAGAGTGATCACCATCTTTCCCTGGATAGCCACGATAGACAAATTCCAGCACTGGGTATATGAAAATCCCAAGCATACTGTTGAGGAAAGAAAGAACAAATGGCTGGAGATACTGAGAGAATTTACTTCCCCCGTCATCGACTGGAGCGGGCTGGAAGCTTATCAGGAATACAACTGGCAAAAGCAATTGCATTTGTTTGAAGTGCCTTTTTATTATATCGAATACGGGATTGCGCAATTGGGCGCTATCGGCCTCTGGATGCAGTACCGGGAAAATAAGGAGCAGGCGCTCGACAATTATCTCAACGCACTGAGCCTTGGAGGAACCCGCATCTTGCCTGAGCTGTATAAGGCAGCCCGTTTGCAGTTCGATTTCTCGGGAGAGTATATTGCCCGGCTCATGAGCTTCATGAAACAGGAACTGGAAAAGCTCCTGCCTTAACTGGTTAAGTATTAATAAAATACCCAGAAAGTGGTATAAAATGGCCTTGCCAATATGGCTTGATCCGTTTATATTTGCATCGGAAAAAATTACATTCCAGTATAAAGTAGCTACTAATCAGAGCCTTAACCAAAAGTCCCGGTGTTTCTACATCGGGGCTTTGTTTTTATACTGAAGGACTTATTTGATTTTCGCATCCGCAATGCAGGATTTGCAGATTCCGCTCACCAGCATTTCCACCTGCGTGGTAATATAGCCTTTGGGAAGCTTGACCGAAGGAATGACCGTGTCTTCCAGGCAAACGGTATGGCCGCATTCCCTGCATACGAAATGAACATGATTGTCGTGATGATGGCCTTCACTGCAATCCTTGCACAAGGCATAGCGGGGAGTATTATCGGGTGTGGGGATGCTGTGGATGATGCCTTTGTCGAGAAAGGTTTGCAGCGTGCGATAGATGGTTACCCTGTCGAAATTGACACCCATTCTTTTCTCGATATCGCCGTGCGATACAGCAGTCTTATGGCTCAGAAAAAGCCTGAGTATCTTTTTGCGGCCTTCGGTAATGCTCAGGCCGTTCCGCTTTAAAATATCTTCCGACTGCATATCCATTATCATTGTAATAAACCTTTTATATCCGCTTTCAAGGCATCGATCTCATCCTTTTTCAGTCCGTCATAAATTTTGCGCACCTGGCCTTTTTTATCCACCAGCGCAAAAAACTGGGTATGGATGAATTGTTCGTCGGTGCTCAGGTTATTGTTCTTGGGATCATCGAGCAGATAGCTTACCCGCGCGGCATTATACAGGCTGTCCTTTCTTCCTGTAAGAAAAAGCCAGGCCTTTGAATCGACGCCCAGCGAATCGGCATATTGTTTCATCCGGGCAACACTGTCTGTTCCCGGATCAACGGTATGGGAAAGGATGAGAAAACCAGGCTCCGATTTATATGCTTCATAGATCTGCCTGAGATTGGTATTCATCTTGGGACAGATTCCGTGACAGGTAGTAAAAAAATATTCTGCCACATATACCTTGCCGTTCACATCCTTATTGCTGATCAGCCTGCCGTCCTGGTCGAAGAAGGCAAAAGGCTGCACCGTACTGAGCACCGGCAATTTTACCTCGCCGAAACCGGGTATTATTCGCGTCAGGCCCAGATAAAACAACAGGAACAACGCTGCAAAAAAAATGATATAGAACCTCAGCTTTTTATTCATCCCATGATCCTTATGTGCACAAATTTACAAAAAAATTTTTGCAACAAAGTTGCGTTTATGTACTTTTACATTTTTTATCTATGAACCTGAAAGCAAACCTTGATATTGCAGGCATCATCACTTCAATAGCCTGCGCCATTCATTGCGCCGTGCTGCCCTTGCTGATCTCCAGCCTGCCGGTGCTGGGCTTTAATATTGTCGACAATATGGCCTTTGAATGCTTCATGATCCTGCTCGCTTTTGCCATTGGTTCATTTGCGCTGATACATGGTTACCGCAGGCATCATCGCCGTTATGCTCCGCTGGTCTTGTTTGCCATGGGAATACTGTTGCTGTTTGCCAAGCAGTACTGGCATCAGTATCAATTCTGGCTCCTGCCTTTTGCGGTGATCTTTATTATAAGCGCCCATATATCGAACCTGAGGCTTTGCCACATCCACCGGCATAAGGACGAAAGCCCCGAAAACCCCGGCCGTTAATGGTTTTCCAATTTTAAACAGCCTTTCACCGAAATTGTTATTTTTGCATTTTAAACAGTGAGCTATGATTAAAACAGGCAATCCGGTAATCAGCATTTATACTGAAATGACACCGAACCCGGAAACCATGAAGTTTGTGGCCAATAAATTATTGTATCCCGGAAAGAGCATCGATTTTCCGGATGTGGAAACTGCCAAACCTTCGCCCCTGGCTACCGAGCTATTTGGTTTTCCTTTTATCAGGAGCGTATTCATCGCCAGCAATTTTGTGACGCTCACCAAAACCACTGAAACAGACTGGAATGATGTGATCCCGACTATCCGTCATTTTCTGAAAGAATATCTGGAAGAAGGCAAGCCAGTGATCAATGAGGAAGATATCGTAGTTGCGAAAAAAGACGGCAATGCCATAGGCGCAGATGACGATGATGTGGTTAAGCGCATCAAGGAACTGCTGGAAAATTATGTAAAGCCTGCGGTGGAAATGGACGGCGGCGCCATTCAGTTCAGGAGCTATAATGAAGGCGTGGTGAACCTGATGCTGCAGGGTTCCTGCTCGGGATGCCCTTCCTCGATGATCACCCTCAAAGCCGGCATCGAAGGCATGATGAAACGCATGATCCCCGAAGTAAAAGAAGTAGTGGCCGAAGCGGAATAAAAAATTACTGCAAATATCCCCGACTTTATATTAAACCTTCCGGATGCCGGAAGGTCTTTATATTGTCTTTAATAAAGGACGGTAAGACCCTGAAGGGTCGGGGACAATAATTCCGTACACTCTGTATTATATATAATCCTTTGTATATAGAATTTGCTGCAGCAGGAGTGACCGGCATTTCCCATCATTTTTTAACTTAAAAGCAACGATTATGAAAACGATCATGATAGGACTGATATCGGCTGCTGCTTTTTTTGCAGCGGGCCGCGCATCTGCCCAGATTTCCCTGGGAGCAGTAAGCAGCGCCAGACTTAATCCGACAGTTGGTTTAAATACTCCTTCAGTAAGCCATGCACTGAATACTGCAGGAACTGCCACCAGGGCAACCACTCGGAAAACCGTTAATACGGGCAAACAGACAACTTCAACAGCAGCGAATACAACCAAAGCAAAAGCCAGGCAAATGCAGAACACCCTGAATGAAGTTAAAAACAATACCCAGGTAAATGCTTCTGCCGGCAGTTCTTCTTCCACTTCGATAGAAAGCGGCAATACGCAGTTACTGGCTTCTTCCGGAACCAATGCCGGTGCACAGGCTGATCTGAACGGAAATGTAAAAGCCAGCGGATCTTCGCAAAGCAATCTCGATGAAAACGCATCCGGCAAAATAAAAGAAACCACTGCACAAACTAAAGATGCCGCCGTTAAAAAGGCCAGGGAGGCATCGGCAACAACCCGGTCGGAAGCTAAAAAGCTCTCTTCAGTAAAGGGCGGCACAAGCGCCGAAGCGGGTCTGTCAAGCCAAACCACGGCAAGCGCCAAATAATAATCGACAGGATATAAGATGAAACAATGAAAAGGGCATGCCATCCCGTACAGGCATGGCATGCCCTTCCTTAATCAAAACCTTACTACTATGAAACAATTTAGCCTATTCATGGCCGTTATATTGTATCTTTCCGGGGCGGCTATGGCGCAAACCTCCCCCGCTCAAACGGCCGATACAACCAGCAAGAAGGAAAGAACCCATTTCATCGCAGGACTTGCGTATAATTCAAGCCTGAACTATTACGGCAGGGTAGATAGCCTGAAAAGCAGCGGCATCTATCCTTTCGTGGGACTGGAATTTAAAAACGGGCTGTTCCTCAACTCCAGTTTTGTATTTACGCACAATAGCCTGCAAACTACCTATGCGGCAACGCTGGTTGAAGGAGGATATAATATCAGGAACAAAAAAGAAAACTGGGCAGGCACTATTTCCGCCGCCAGGTATTTTTACCGGGATAACAGCGACCTGGTTCAGTCGGCCATAAAAGGATCTGCCGGTTTAAGCGCATCTTATCTCAACAAGATCGTCAATATAACCGTGGGCGCCGATGCCAGGTTCAGCAATAGTGTGGACATCGTTACGCAAGCAGGAGTGGATCATATCATCCGGTTCGAAAAAGTGTTTGGAAAAGGAATAGTGGTCATCGACCCATCTGCTTATGTTCATGCAGGCACTCAAAACTTTACCAGCACTTATTATCAGCAAAAAAATTTACTTATCTTTCCGGTAGCGGAAGAGGAAGTAACGAAGAACAGTAAAAAATTCAATATCCTGGCCTATGAATTTTCCGCGCCTTTTATTTATGCGATCGGAAAAATGAGGCTGATGTTTATTCCGGCCTATACATTGCCACAGCATATAATTACGGTGCCCGGGCGGCCCGATCTTTCGGAACACGGCGATAAATTGTTTTATTTTACAGCCGCCGTCCGGTTCAGCCTATAACAAAAAACCTTCAGGTCGTTTAACCTGAAGGTTCATTGTTGCAATCGCAATGCAGAATCAGAAGAAGAACTGTTCTTTCACGATCTTTCCGTTCTGCACTTCATAAACGGCAATTTCATCCATTTTCATTCGCCCGGCTCCTTTCATGGTGGCATCCATGCCCATGGCAAAAGCAATATGATTGCCTGCTACCAGAGGCTTGCTGGTATAGCCGCCATGCATTTCTTCTACCATAGCATTCCACATCTCGCCTTTTTTCTTGATATTGTCCAATCCTTCAACCGAATGAAGTCCTGGTGCATTCGGCGGTTCGATGCTTTTACAGTCAGGGCTGAACAGTTCTTCCTGAACCTGTTCCCATTTGCCCTGTTCAAAGAGCTCGTACATACGATCAGCAACTTCCTGTGTGGTCATCACGGCTGCTTGTGTTGTCATAAAAAAATAGTTTAAATTTTAAAAAAGTACTTATAAGCTACGCCTATTTTTCCAGCCGGAAAATTAATTTTCCATGAACCCGGAAATGCTTACAGGAGCGGCTTTATGTAAACCGGTTCCTAAACCCGGATATTCCGATTATCTTAGAGCATGGCCATTCACGAAATCTGGAACCAGTTCCTGCAGGGCCTGCTGCATACCGGCTGGCTCGAATATATTGCCGTATTCAGCGGCATCATCAGCGTATGGCTCAGCCGCAATGAGCACATCTGGGTTTATCCTTCCGGGCTGATCAATACCATCATTTATATTTACCTCAGCTTTAAAGGCGGACTGCTGGGAGAGGCCAGCGTGAATTTTTACTATACCGTGATGAGTGTATGGGGCTGGATCCGCTGGGCGAAAAAAGATACCCGGAAGCAGTATGTATTGCAGATCACGCATTCTTCTGCAAGGGACTGGATGCAGCAGCTCGTATTCTTTTCCTGCTTTTATCTCGCCATATTTTTTGCCCTCAGCTTTTTAAAGAAGAGCTTTGCCCCGGCCGCCATTCCCTGGGCCGATGCCTTTGCCTCTGCAACGGCATATACCGGCATGTGGCTGATGACGAAAAAGAAAGTGGAAAGCTGGTGGTGGTGGATCGCTACCGACTTTTCGTCGATACCGCTGTACTTTGTAAAACATTATGTATTTACCAGCGTATATTATCTTATTTTGCTGATCATGGCCATATCGGGATTGATCGAATGGCAGAAAAAGGCAAAGCAGAAGCAGTATGCCGCTTAAAAAAATTGTCGTCATAGGCCCCGAATCGACAGGCAAAAGCAGTTTATGCGAACAACTGGCCGCCCATTATCATACGCAATGGTGCCCTGAATATGCCCGTGAATACCTTACGGAACATGGCATGAACTATAGCTTCGATGACCTGCTGACTATTGCGAAAGGGCAGATTGCGCTTGAGGAAAAATATATCAGGTCATTAAACACTCAACACTCAACATTCAACACTCAACATTCAATGCTCTTTATCGATACCGATATGTACGTGATGAAGGTATGGTGTGAATTTGTTTTCGGTAAATGCCATCAGTGGATACTCGACCAGATCGTTTCCCGTCAATATGATCTTTACCTGCTCTGCAATACCGATCTGCCCTGGATTGCGGATGCATTGAGAGAATATCCCGACCTGGAAAGCCGGGAACGGTTATTCCATATTTACAAGGATATTATGATCAATCAAAGCACGCCCTGGGTGGAGATCCGCGGAGATTATGATCAGCGGCTGAAGATCGCTGTGGATGCGGTTGACAAGCTCCTGGCAGCAAATGATCAATGAAGCAATTTATCGATATCGGCATCATTCTGAAGCGCATTCATCTGCAGCAAAACCCAGGGATATCTTGAAGCCACATGCTTCGACATGGGTTTTATCGTATATACCTTGGGGTTAGGCAGGCAGCTTGCGATCAGAGCCGCTTCCACACGGGTAAGGCTTTTGGCTTTTTTCTTGAAATAATAATTCGCTGCGGCATCTATCCCGAACACGCCTTTGCCCATTTCGCTCACGTTGAGATACATTTCCAGTATCCGCTTTTTGCCCCATATCAGCTCGATCATAAAAGTAAAATACACTTCCAGGGCTTTCCTGGGCCAGCTCCTGCCCTGCCATAAAAAAACATTCTTGGCCACCTGCTGGCTGATGGTGCTTGCGCCGTGCAGCGATTTGCTTTTCTGGTTATGCTTCATGGCTTTTTCGATCGATTTGAAATCGAAGCCGTCGTGATCGGGAAATAGCTGGTCTTCCGAGGCAATGACCGCCAGCTTGGGATAAGGCGAGATGTCTTTCATGCTTACATAATTCCGTTTCAATCCGTTCCCGCTGAACAGGCTCCACAACTGGGTAAGGGTGACCGGCGGATCCATCCACTTGAGCAAAAGGATGTACAATAACTGGGCGAGAAATAAAAAAATGAAGATGCGTTTGGTCAGCCGCCAGATCCTGAGGCCAAGCCCCCTGGTTTTGATCGCCATCCGGTAAATTTATAATTGCAATATATATTACCGGCCTTAAAACGAATGCGCGTCTTTTTTATTGAATGCACCGGCATCTACATAAAGCAGCGCATATTTCTTGCCGATAGGATAGCGCACGTAATACGATCGCCGGAGCAGGTAGCCGCCTGCCAGCGCAATGCCGGCAGTGATCAATCCCGATTTGGTATACCATTCATTGAACGGATCTTTCCGGTAAAGCCCGTTCACTGCTCCGAGAATGAGGATGCCGCCGCTTACTGCCATCAACGCCGTGCCGAATACAAGAAAGTCCGATTTAATGCGCTTCCGGTGAATGACGGCAATTTCCTTATAATGCCAGGGTTGGCCGTCGAGGAAAATGCTGTCGTGACGGATATTGGTGATCATGCCCTGGAATCGCTGGCCATAAACCGTTTCCATATCCAGCTCGCTTCCCACAGCATAGGAGCGGATATGCTTTCCTTTTTTCTGCAGTATCAATACATCGTTCTGGGCCTTTGTGAAAAAAGGGACGCAGCAAAGGATCAGCAGTATAAGTTTTTGCATGGCTTAATGTACCTCAAACTTATTATGATTATTGCAATGTAATTGTTAATATGGCTTGATCTTCGACGATAAAAATATCACTCCCCACAGCAGGGCCAGGCCGAACCCGATGAGTATGGTTCCGGAAATTTTATTGATGATGGAAAGGTTGTGAAGCGTAAGTTTCTTCCGCAGCCTTCCCGCCATCATTACCTTGCCTGTATCGGCAGCCATATTGATGAGCAGGCATACCGAAAAAATAATGATGCGCTGCTGCAGGGTATGTGTGAGCGACAATACGGTAGCATTGCCAAGCCAAAACAGGATCACTCCGGGATTGAGGGTATTGATAAAAAATCCGGAAATGAAAATCCTCGCAAAATCACTTTTCCGGAAAGGGATGATATTGCCCGATGCATCGGTTCCGAGATGCACTTTTTTAAAAAAAACAAAATATATGCCGACGGCTATGAGGAAAGCGCTGCCGCAATAGCCGATGAGCTTTTTATAGGTCAGCAATTCCGATACCAGCTCGGTAAATACATTGCTTACTAATACCAGGATCATATCGCTCAGCCATACGCCGGCCACAAAGCTGAAACCACCCTTGTGCCCGTTGTTCAGGCTCTGCTTGATGATGGTGAAAATGATCGGCCCCACCGATAGGGCAAGCACAAATCCTAAAACAAGTCCTTTCAATACCGCCTCGATCATGAGCTTTGAATTTATCCGCCGGTAATTTACGAAAGCTGGAAGAAAAGCCGCGAGGGATTATTTTTTTGCGGCAGATGGTATTATCGTTAAATCGCTTTATGTTCTTGACCCTGGAGGAACCGTTGCCAGTCGGCAAGCATCTTTCCCTTCAGCACCCGGGGAAATTTATGCTGCCCGCCTACCTTGCCCTGCAGCCGCATGAACTCCATGAATTTTTCTTCCGGCAACACCTCCACGAACACATCTTTCAGTGCGCTTTTTCGCTCAACGGCATAATCGTCATTCAGCTCCATCAGCTTTTCATCGATCTTTTGTCTCAACAGCTCTTTATCTACCTGATCATCGCTGGCAATATACCATTGATGCGTAAAGAACAATCCGTGCGGAATGCCGGCCACAGTAAATTCAGGAATGCTGATGTTCAGCTCTTCGCTGGCAAGCTGGATGGCCTTGTTCATATTGTCCACACTAAGGTGTTCGCCGACCAGGCTCAAAAAATGCTTGGTGCGGCCGGTGATGATGATCTCACAGCGAGCCTTATCCGTAAAACGGACTGTATCGCCGATCAGGTATCGCCAGGCGCCTGCACTGGTGCTTAGCAGGATGGCATAATCCTTTCCTTCCTCCACTTCATCGATCATCAGGATTTCGGGATTGGCAATGATATTGCCGTCCTGGTCAAAGTTCCTGGCATCGAAAGGAACGAATTCAAGGAAAAGATGTTCATTGGTGACCAGCTTCATGCCTTTTGCATCCTGCCTGTCCTGGTAAGCAATGAACCCTTCGGAGGCCAGGTAGGTTTCGATATAAGTGATCGGCTTGCCCAGGAGCTTTTCAAATCCTTTTTTATATGGCTGGAAGGATACGCCGCCATGCACAAAAAAGCCGAGATTGGGCCATAGCTCGTGGATC
>CAYYZJ010000729.1:0-7183 GCA_964475615.1 uncultured Flavitalea sp.
TGTATGACCATGGCATGAAAGATATAATTGGCATTGACATATCTTCCGGAATGATTGATGTTGCAAAGAGGCTTTTTCCAGAAATTAAATTTGAAACAGGCGATATGCTGAATATATCCTATGAATCAAATTATTTTGGAAGCGTGCTTGCATTCTATGCGATTGTACACTTTGCTTACGATCAGATCAAAACAGCTGCAGCCCGCAGGAGTTACGAAAGAAAAAAAATAAAATTCTCAATTTCCAATAAATCCAACCCGGGCCGCACCTTTACTTTAGCTATATGGCTGAAGCAAAAGATATACCGGGGAATTATCAGCATCACAGCGAGATAAAGGATGATCGATTTCTCAAAAGTTTTGAAAATTTAACGTTAGAACCAGTTCTTTTTTGTCACGAAGCGCACATACGGCTTGGATGGCTTTATTTAAGCGGGGCTGCAAACTTTGAACAGGCACTTGGTAAAATTTCAAAAGGAATCAGAAGGTTTGACACAGAATTTTCTTCCGAAATAAAATACCATCATACCATTACCGTCGCATTTGCTTCTATCATTCACAATAGAATGAAAACCGGTCAGGCAAGCTGCTGGCAGGAGTTTATACATCAAAATAATGATCTCCTGAATTCAAAGACCATTCTCCTTACATATTACTCTGAAGAAATTTTGAATTCACCTCTGGCGAAAATAAAATTTATCGAACCGGACAAGCAATCATTTTAATTATTTATTATGAGACAACTCATTTTTATATTGACAGTTGCGATGACCGTAAACGCATATGGTCAATCAACAGATTGTCATACGGGCAGTGATTCTTTGATCATGAACTTTAAATCAGAAAGAACCATCAAAACGGCTTCAATTACGCTTAACGGCAATATTAAGAATGTATTCCCCCTGTTTAGTCCGGAGCTTGAGAAGAAATGGGCGCCGGAGTGGGAATATGATCCAATCTATATTGACCGGCAACGCCCATCAGAACACGATGTGTTTTCAAAACCGTCTCATGTCATGGGAGAAGGTACAGTTATATGGATTATATCCAGGCTGGATAGTGTTAATTACATAATTGAATACACCCTTGTGTCAGATCTGCGGATTGGAATTATCCATATTGAGTGTAAAAAACTTTCGAAGGATAAAACCACAGCTACTGTTACTTACAATTTTACCGGATTAAGTCCGGAAGGGAATCGGTTATGCACACATTTGCTGGAGAAAATTTACTCTAAAAACTTAAAAGACTGGGAGGACGCCATTAATGATTATTTACATTGATATGTTTCGTGGCAGTCTTCAGAAAATATTAAACTTTCCGGGAACTTCTGTTTGCAAATTTGAAAAAACGAAGTGACTGGTAGATACAATGAGAACAATTAAATTGCTTAAATAATCAGTCTTAAAACGGTAAGAAAATAAAAAAGGACTGATTCATTTTATTGAACCAATCCCTTTATAAATTTCTGATAGTCAGTGACTCTGTCAGGATTCAAACCTGAAACCTTCTGATCCGTAGTCAGATGCTCTATTCAGTTGAGCTACAGAGCCAGTTAAGTGAAAAAGCCTGCAAAAAAGAACTTCAGACCTTTTAGCTCCGTAGTCAAATGCTCTATTCAGTTGAGCTACGGGGCCAGCCTTAAAAGGGCTGCAAATATAATTCAAAATCCACAATAGGAAAAATGAGAACCTACTGATAGATCTTCATCACTGTTTTTTCCACCCATCCCTTGGGCAGAAGCCATACCATAAAAGCGCCCAGCTTATTGACCACACCCGTGATGACCTCCGCTTTGCCGGCCAGCATGCTCTTTACTGCAATGCGAGCTACCGCCTCCGGGCTCATATTCACTTTGGCTGCCGCTTTCAATCCCTTTTCGCCGATCCTGGCCCGAACGGTAAAATCAGTATCGGTAGCTCCCGGAGAAACACAGGTCACCGATACCGTACTTCCGCGAAGCTCCTGGCGAAGCCCGCGGCTGAAGGTAATGACCAGGATCTTGGTAGCGGCATAAAGACTGAGATAAGGTATGGCCTGATAAGCGGCCGAGCTGGCAATATTCAGAATGTAAGCCCTGGGTTGCTGTTTAAGCCGGGGCAGGAATAAGCGGCAAAGCGATACCGGCGCTATTGTATTTACGAGCATCATATCCAGACTGTCTTCAAGCGGCCAGCTCTCGAATGAGCCGCTCAGTCCATATCCTGCATTATTCACTAAAATGCTGACGGGATAGTTTTTTCTTTCGCACCAGTCATAAACCGCTTTGGCAGCATGCGGAGCAGCGAGATCGATAGAAAGAAAATCGGCTTCAATGGAATATTGCTGCTTTAATCTGTGCGAAAGCTCCTCCAGCGCAGCTCCCGAACGGGCTACCAGCAATACATTGAACCGGCGTTTGGCCAGTTCTTCAGCAATGGCCCTGCCGATCCCTTTGCTGGCGCCTGTGATTAATGCGTAGCTCATGAAATGAGGTATAAGGCGGAAGGTGTAAGGCATAAGGTTTAAGGTGTAAGCTGAGGGTAGAGCGGTTGACAAGCTAAAGGCCTTACACCTTATACCCTAAACCCTTTACCTTAATTCTGCACCTTCGAAGCCAGTCGATGATAAAAAGGAGTTTTGCTCTTTTCGTGTTTGGGCATATACTTGCCCGTTATGATCGGGACATAGAGCACGCGGCGACGGCTTTTTTCGCCAAGATAAGGCGACTGCTGCGCACGATGCCAGATACGCCCGTCATGAACGGTAATATCGCCGGCATAGATATCGAATCCAACCTCCCGCGGGTCGGCATTATTGTCGATGAAATATTTTTTGCCGAAAAGTAAACGGAGCATGCCCTGCTTATGTGTGCCCGGTAAAACCCTTAGCCCGCCGTTCTCGAAAGGAGTATCGTCCAGGTGAATGCCTACATTCAGCATCGGCATGATCTTCTGTCCCAGGAACAGATCCCTGGGGCTATCGGTATGCCAGCCCATTTGGGTAAACTTGCTTTTCGGGGTGCGTACATAATGATTCAGGATCAGTCCGTCCTTTTCATTCTCCGAGATGCGGCCTTCATAAGGATGAAGCAGCTCCACGAGGGCCTGAATGCGCGGCTCCTGCAGCAGATCATGCATGGCCGGAATGTATAGCGATAAAAAGCAAAGCCGCTGAATGATCTTTTTCCCATTTTCATCTTCCCCAAACTTCAACGGAACGCCGTTGATCTTTTCACGGCCTTCGGCCAGCCATTGCTGTTCTATGCGAGCCAGTTCCTGTTTGAAAAATTCAACCGTTCCCGGATTCAATACTTTCCTGAATATGATCACTCCGTTCTTATCGAAAAAAGCCTTCTGTTCTTCTGTTAGCTTATCGCCTAAAACAAAATCCGGGCATTCCATTTTTTTCATAAATGATAGCATTTTACCTGCAAGAACTGAATGATTGGTGCCCTCATCCGGTTCCGAGCCTTAAATAAGATAAATGAAGTTAATTTTAATTAATTATAAATTTTGGATTAATTCCCAAAAGTAATGAAATTTGCCAGTTAATTTAATGGCTTTTAGTGAAAATATTAAAAGCCAGGCCAATAATTAACAGTATGCAGATAAGATTGTTTGTCATTTTTTTGTCTTATCTGCTGCCAGATTGAACATCCCGGCCGGTTCATATTGTTCCCATCACAATTCAGCCTTTTGAACGTCAGCGAGTAAGCGAAATATAAAAAAATTGGGGAGATGCCATAGCCCGGATATGCTATGGCCGCAGGTAAGCTGTCCTTTTTTTTCCTCACAATAACGAATAAGCCGGAACAGGACAACAGCCATGCCCATACGAAGCGCAGCAACCGTAAATTAATAATGCCATCTTACAAAGGCTTCCATTGCAGCATAGCGGGTAAGCCCTAATTGCGCATACAGGGCAGCGGTATTGGCATTCCTGTCTTCAGCCCTTTGCCAGAACTCACGGCTATCGCTACCCTGAAAAGGCACCATGTCTTTTTGCGACTGATGAATGAAAATACCGAACCGTTTTTTCAATACCTGGTCAGGGCTCATGGGAATGGCCATTTCAATTTCGCTCACATCCCATTCCTGCCAGGCGCCTTTGTACAGCCAAAGCCAGCAATCCTTGATCCATTCCTCTCCCGATGCTTTCAACCTTCTCATGCATTCGAAAACAATATCCAGACAGATCTTGTGTGTGCCGTGCGGGTCGGCCAGGTCGCCGGCGCAGTATACCTGGTGCGGTTTGATCTTTTTCAGCAAGTCCAGCGTGATGCGGATGTCCTCTTCTCCCATGGGTTTTTTTTCGATGGTGCCGGTTTCATAAAAAGGAAGATTGAGGAAATGGATATTCTCATCTTTGATGCCCACATAGCGGCAGGTAGCTTTCGCCTCGCATCTCCTGATCAGTCCCTTGATGCTGCGGATTTCAGACGTATCCTGTTCGCTGTTCTTTTTGGTGTTGAGAAAATTGGTGGCTTCTTTCAGTATCTGCGACGATTTCTTGCTGTCGATGCCTGCAAGATCTTCAAAGCCCACGGCAAAATCCAGGAAGCGGGTAACGAATTCATCGGTCACGGCAATATTGCCCGAGGTTTGATAAGCCACATGCACATCATGGCCCTGGTCGTGAAGCCGCATGAAGGTGCCGCCCATCGAAATGATGTCATCGTCGGGATGCGGTGAAAAGATCAGGCAGCGTTTGGGATAAGGCTCCATTCTTTCGGGAGGATTTGGGAGCGGCTGGTTCTTGCCTCCGGGCCATCCGGTGATGCTGTCGCGCAGCATATAAAATACCTGGAGGTTGATCTCATAAGCATCTCCTTTTTCTACCAGCAGATCGCTTAGTCCATGGTCGTGATAATCGCTGTTGGTCAGGCTCAATATGGGCTTGCCCAGCTTGAGCGCCATGCCCACTACTGCCTTTCTTACCATCCTGGGCGTCCATTCTGCTTCGCCGGTAAGCCAGGGCGATTTGAAGCGGGTAAGATCGGATGCGGCCAGCTCGTCGAGTATGAAAAGACAATCGTTGTGCTGCTGCAGCAGCGAAGCAGGTATCTGTTCGGTTGCATTTCCTTCAACGGCTTTCTGGATCACCGGCGCCTTGATCTGGCCCCAGGCCATCAGCAAAATTCTTTTCGATTTCAGGATGGTGTCGATGCCCATGGTAATGGCCAGCCTGGGCACTTTGGAAATATTCTGGAACTCATAAGCATTGGCCACGCGCGTGGAATTGTCGAGCGGAACCAGCCTTGTCCTGGAAAACAAACTGGAGCCCGGTTCATTGAATCCGATATGACCGTTGTTGCCGATGCCGAGTACCTGCAGGTCGATGCCGCCGAAGCTTTGAATAAGCTGCTCATATTCGGCGCAATGTTTTTTGATGTCTTCTTTTTTCCATTCTCCGTTGGGGATATAACAGTTTTTGGGATCGATATCTATTTTATCGAAGAGATGTTTTTTCATGAATCGCTTATAGCTTTGCGGGGCATCCTGGCTGATGGGATAATATTCATCGAGATTGAAAGCGATCACATTCTTAAAGCTCAGTCCTTCTTCCTGGTGCATGCGCACCAGTTCGGCATACATTGTTTTGGGCGAAGATCCGGTAGCCAGTCCGAGTATGCATTTTTCTCCTTTCGATTCTTTTTCACGGATCAGTCTGGCTATTTCCCCGGCAATGAAAACAGATCCTTCCCTGAGCGATGAAGCTATCTTTACCGGGATCTTCTCAAATGAATCAACCATGCTCATAAGTTCAGCTTGTTTTTTAAAAGATGCTGCGAATTTAGGCTCTTATTCCTGAAATCAAAAAAAGAGAAGCAATCGGTTGATTAAACAGGAAGTATATTCAGATAAGCACCAAAATATGCATGGTGTTGAGCAGAATTTTTTTCAATGCCTTGATGGATTGATAAAGCAGGTTGCGCGCGGCCTGGTAGTTGATGTTCATGATCTCGCTCACTTCATCATAGCTCAGGTTCTGATAAAATTTAAGGTAGATGATCTCTTTCTGGCGGTTGGAAAGCTGCGCAACGGCCTGCAATACCTGCTGCTTTTTTTCTTCGCTTTCCTGCTCGGCGATCAAAAAGTTTTCATGGCTCCATTCAAAGCTGGGGTCGCCATGCTCTTTCAGGCTTTCCGATTGTTCATGCTTTCTGATCAGCTTCAGCAGTTTATATTTCAGCGATTTCAACAGATAGGCTTTTACAGAAAATACAGGGGGCGGCAATTTGCCCTGCCAGAGTTCGAGGAACAGCTCCTGGATCGCGTCTTCCAGCAGGGATTTGTCGGGCATGAATTTATTGCCGAACAGAAAGAGCGACCCGTAATATTTTCTGAACAGAGCGGAAAAAGCTTCCTTATCGTCCTTCCGGAAGGCTTCCCATAGCACTATGTCCTGGTCTGTATTCAATACATATTCATTTAGAATGGTCAATCCCATGCCCGAGACGCTGCATTGGAAGATGCTATGGCAGCAAAAGATTTGTAAATAGGGTATGATAGCCGGTATACACCGGGGATAAGGACAGCAATATAAAAAAACTTTGAAAAAACACATTACAAAATTACCGGCGCAGGCTCTTTATATGGAAAGAATCCCCCCGATATGCTTAATGAGTACACCCAACCGGAAGATTTTTTGTCTGACGATTCCTTTCTTGCATGGTATTACCAAACCGATACGGCACAAGCCAAACTGTGGGATGAATGGATAAATAAGGATCCCGGCCATTTGCAGCTTGTACAGCAGGCTATCGAGATACTGAACCGGCTCAAGCTTCATGAAAAAGAAACAGGCATCACACAGCTCGATGCCGCCGAGCAGGAGCTGATGCAGAAAATAACAGGCTCCGGCAAGACAAGACTGGTTTCCATGATTACCAGAAGATGGTGGATAGCCGCATCCGTGCTGCTTCTTGTTGCCGGAATTTTTCTGATCAGATCGCTTACTGCGTCGAGGCCGGAGCTGAGCACCGCTTTCGGAGAGATCAGGCAGCAGAGACTGCCCGATGGTACAGACATCACCCTCAATGCAAACAGCAAGCTAAGCTATGCTGAAGGATGGAAGGACGGCAAAGACCGGGAAGTATGGATCAATGGCGAGGCTTTTTTTCATGTAAGCAAAACGCCGTTGAAGAGCCGCTTCATCGTGCATACCAACCGCTTTGATATTGTAGTGACCGGCACCCAGTT